>CAYVST010000068.1:0-19639 GCA_964454185.1 uncultured Alteromonas sp. | reverse complement strand
ACTTTAATTATGCTGAAGCCGCACTAGAGCTGGCAGAGGCAATTGCGCAACTTCGCCTAATTCAGAAGTTACGTAAATAAGCGAGCAGCTATTTAAAAAAACCCGCCATTAGGCGGGTTTTTTATTGGGTGAATGAAAATGCTTCATTCATAGTTTGTTACGCTTATATCTATTGCTATGTGACCTACTAATGCCTTATCGTTAGTGGGTTTATTAATACGTTCTTTTAGAAAACACTGAAATGTTCGCCAGACAGCGTCGTAACTAGATACAACATGAACTTCAACCCTTATTCCAATACGCATAAAGGTGCCTCTATTGGATTTTTCCCGCTATTTGTCACGCTGCTTATTCTGTCAGTGCACTATTTTACTGGTGCTTTAGCTTGGCCTGAGCCGAATGACTTAAGAGCTCAGCGCGATTTCAACGCTGCAATAGGTATGTCTGTGGTAACAGGATACTTTTGGTTCACATTACGGCTAATCCATCAAAATGTAGCGAGCACACTGATATCGTTGCTTGTGAAAACAAACCAATTAAGTCAATTTTCACATCATCGTCATAGGCTGTATTCTAGTCTCAAACACCATCAAGCAAACTGCATTATCATTGCGCTGCTAATTACGATTGTATACGTGCTTATAGAAGGTCTATTTACAGGAAATAGCGAACTTCACCAGTATATTTTGACAATCAATGCGGTATTGTTTTGGTTCTTCTTTAGCCTATTTTTGTCGCAAGTGTCTTCAAACATTCGTTATTTGGAAACAGAAATATTAGTAGATACTGACAGCAAAATTGATCACCTAAATTCCATAGCTTCACTAATACGCCTTGGTTTTGTTAATGCCACTATATCGCTAGGCGCTTTAGCACTTTTCCCTATTTTTTGGTTTGGCAAAGGTATACCAACGCTGGATATTGTCATTGTTGGAGTTTTTGCCTTAGTGATAGGCGTATACTTGTTTTGGCCCGTGAACAAATTGTGTAAAATATGGCAGCAGAGTAAGCGCCACGAGTTAAGTAACTTAGCGCTGTCAATGGAGTCTAGCATTGAAGGCGAACATCAGGATCTCGACAAGATAGAGCGCATTGATGTAGAGAGAGAGTCAATTTCGCTTCTCCCAATGTTCACAATGAACCTCCAAGACAAAATGCGTTTAGCTGCATGTATTTGTTTAGTCCTTATCTCCTGGACGTTTTTTGGCTTAATAGCCTTTTTCTCATAGTAAAGCACAAGTTTGTAGGTGTGAATTGTCAGTCAATTCTAGCAAAATTCGATTTAGCGAAATGCTTCTATATCCTCTCTTTTTGGTGGTTGTACTCATAGCCATTAATGTGTGGGGAGGTGCTATTGAACTCCCTATTCTCAATGACAACGCACAGCGAGATTTCAATACTGCGATAGGTGTATCACTACTCAGTGGCTATTTTTTACTAACTATCCGTTTTATACATAAAAACCTTGCGGTAAATCTGTACGCTATTTTAGTGATTCGACGAGAACATTCGCTTATCCAGTATTACCAACAAAAAATTTCCCAACGCTTTAAAAAGCATATGGTATGGTCGGCGACCATTGGGTTTATCATGCCAATAAATTATATGATTGTAGAGGGAGTGATTAGCAGAATAGATGAACCTGAAGTGATGGTCGTAGCCATTACCGCTATACCCTTTTGGTTCTTGGCCTCGCTTTTCTTTATTGAAATGTTCTCAAGCAATAAATTGCTGCAAGAGCTCGATAATACTGCGGACATTGCTACTACTGCCCAGATCAACTTGAGCAGAAAAGTGCTTAATGTAGGGTTAACAACCGCAACAATAGTGTTGTCTGGCAGTGCGCTTATGCCTGTTTTTTGGATTAATCAGCCTGTACATCTTTTTGATCTATTTATTGTTGTATTGATGGCGCTAGCGCTTGTATTACTTTTGATGTGGCCGCTGTTTAAAATCTCGCTAAAACTCAGAACGCTTAGTCACTCGCTTATTGAAGAAAATGACAGGAAGATAGCAGCACTTATCAAAGTGAGTGGCAAAAACAGCAAAGGAAAACAAATAGAGCAGCTGCTCACCGAGCAAGAGCAGTACTTGCACTACCTAACCCCTGGCCATCGAATGAAGTTCTTGTTGTGTGCACTTCCGTTACCGTCTGCCTGGCTATGTTTTGTATTGATCGAGAGCATTCTTTTAGGATAGGTTAGAGCATCACAATAATTACTCTTAATAGGTATAGCCCAGTGAGAATATATGGTGATAAACGCTCAGGTAACTGCTACAAACTTCAATTGTTATTGTCGATACTCGGTAAAACCTGCGAATGGGTTGATGTCGATATTCTAAAAGGCGAAACGCGAACCCCTACTTTTCTTGAAAAGTCGTCCAATGGAAAGATTCCCATTCTAGAGCTTGATGATGGGCGAGTGCTTTCTGAGTCGAATGCCATTATGCATTATCTAGCATTTAACACACCGCTGATGCCCTCCTCACCATTCTCTCATGCCAAACTGTTGCAATGGCAATTCTTCGAACAGTATAGCCATGAGCCCTATATCGCAGTTGCGCGATACATTAGTCTTTACCTTGGGTTGCCTGACGAGAGGCGACAAGAATTTGAATCTAAACAAGCGGGTGGATATCGTGCTCTTGAGGTGATGGAACAACAGCTCAAACAAACCCCGTTCCTACTTGGTGATACACTAAGCCTTGCTGATATTTCGTTGTTTGCTTACACCCACGTTGCGCATGAAGGAGGATTTGATTTGTCTGCCTACCCTGCTATTCGTAATTGGCTGGGTTTAGTACGAGAACAAAAAGGCTTCATTCAAATGCAAAGCGAAAGCTAAGTTTTACGTAAGTGGCTCGAAGGCCCTTGCCAGTGGGCCTGCATTGCGCGTTGAAGCTCGTGAAGCGGTGTAACATCGCTATCTTCAATGGTTGCAATGCTATAAGCCGCTGCTTCCAATGTGGATAATGCGTGTGAGAGCGATGTGTGTCTTATCACATAGTCTGATGCTGGTGCATGAGTAAAGTGAACCGCATTGAGAGACGCCAACCACGGGTGCTGCTTCACGATACCAAACGCCTGCTTCCAGCTTCCATCAATCAAGATGATGGTAGACAGACTTTGTTTCTCTTTCTCAGTGATTAACTCAATCGGCAGGCTAGTATCACTTGGGTAAACAAGAACCGTTTGCTGTGTAGAGCACTGATGTGACAACGCACGCATCGCATGCGTATCTTCGGCATTTATGATCGTCGCTGATGGAATACTCAATGCTACCAGCTTTGCTGTATTTTTAGCATGTAGAGCCTCTTTGGGGTGCTGAATTATCACAACATCCAGCGTTGTTTTTGTAGTGCGAATGTGCTCGCAAATGCATGTCTTTTTGGGATAATGACAACGAGGGCAATAGGGGCGCATGTCCCTTTCTCTGGCTTTTCAAAAAAGGAGTAATATACCCTATGCCAATTCAAAGCGTATACCATCGCGTCGAAAAAACCTTGAGCGTGGTCCCCTCTGGTGTTGTTGTAAGCTATGGCCTGCTTGCTGATTTAAGCGGCCTTCCTGGGAGAGCAAGACTCATGGGAAAATGCTTACAGGGCATTGGTGGTGAACATAATTGGCATCGCGTGGTGAGGGCTGACGGTAAAATTGCGTTTCCCGCGGGATCGGAAAAAGCAGATGAGCAACGACAGCGCCTTATTAGCGAGGGAGTGATCGTAAAAAATAATCGTATAAATATGAATAATTTTGGCTGGAAACCCGATTTACACACTATACTTGCTAAGTTAGAGTTTTGATGTCGCTATGCCCAACGTAAACAGGCATTGAAAGGCAAAGTGCAGACACTGACGCATGTTGTACACATTCAGTTGGAGTCTTTAAAAATCGTAGTATGTTGCAGAAAATTTCCATTAATCAACTTAAACCAGGCATGTTTGTTCATCAGATAGTGGAGCAAAAGGGCAAGCTATCTGTAAAGAATCAAGGCCGTGTAACTTCTGATGATGTGGTGGCTACGCTTAAAAAAAGAGGCGTAAAAACTCTAGTTATCGATACTGATAAAGCCTTCAACCCATCTACAAATAATGAGACTAGCCCCGACGTTATTGCAACAACACCTCCTGAAGAAACACTACCCAAAGTTAAACCAGCAAAATTTGAAAACGAACTGCAGCGCGCTGTAAAGCTGCATGAGCAAGGCAAAGCTATTCAACATGCTTTGCAAAGAAATTTACAAAAACAAATGCCTTTCGATGGAAGCATCCCTAAAGCATTTTCTTCCAAATTGGTCGAATCAGTAGAACGTAACCCTGACGCTTTGCTATGTCTGACAAAAATTCGAGAAAAAGATGACTACTTACTGGAGCACTCGCTTAATGTGGCTATCTTACTCGCTAATTTTGCGATGTTTTTAGGTATGCCAGACGAAGAAGTTAATGAGCTTTCTTACGCTGGTTTTTTGCACGACTTGGGCAAAATAATGATACCTGATGAGATATTGCATAAGCCAGGCCGGTTGACTGACAGTGAGATGGAAATAATGAAAGGCCATGTTCAGCATGGTGTTGATCATCTTTGTGATACAGATTTAAAACCCTACCTTATTAGGGCGGTCGCAGAGCATCATGAGCGCCTTGATGGATTAGGTTACCCTAAAGGGGCAAAAGAAGATGAAATAAGCACTGCGGGACGTATGCTGGCGATTGCTGATATGTACGATGCACTTACCGCAGACAGAGTATACAAATCAGGTATGTCTAGCCAAAAGGCGTTTGCCATACTGATGAGTGAAGCTCCTACCCGGCTTGATATCTATCTCGTCCAACAGTTTATAAAGTGCTTAGGTGTATACCCAGTTGGTAGCTTGGTTGTACTGTCAAACGAGCGCTTAGCGATAGTTATGCATCAAAACGATTCTCCAATGACACCGCTGGTAAAAGTCTTTTACTCAATAAAACAGGGCCATTATTTAACCCCGAAAGACATTGACCTTTCAGCCGACAAATCGCTTAGTATTGTCAAAGCTGTTACTGCGTCGGAATACAATATCGATATAAACGCCTTCTTCGAACGTTCAATTTCTGTTGGATAATTCGCTGCTCTTGTAAAACACGGGTGTATCTAAAACCCTACACTCTGTTGTTTTTACACGCCGTGTTTCATTCACACACTTAGGTTTACCCATATGTTCATTAACCTTGTATTCAGGTTTCAGTGGGTATATTTGCTATTAAGTTATTTAGTGAACACGTGTTAAGCGTGCATGTATGCGTTCTTGAGTAGCAAAAAACCGCAAATCTACAAACGAAGCACTTTATGGGTAATGACCATGGAATACTAATTGCTATTCAATTACCAATTAATTGCCAAATACCCATTGTGATTTATTGGGGTGCACTGCTCACATCGTAATGTGAAGGTCAGTTAATTTGGGCATAGGCACACATTGTTACAACCATTTTTATTCGCGTATGGAAACTGAATTTACTTTTTTCTTCCGGCGCATTTTTCTCGTAAGACGAGATAAGAGGATGATATGAAAAAAATACTAGCTGTAGGTCTAATTGCATCGTCGTTGAGCGTGGCAGGATGTGCAAACAACCCTAACAATACGCAGAAAGGCGTGGCCATCGGCGCGGTAATTGGTGCCTTGTTAGGCAAAGCAACAGGCGATAATGATAAAAGTCGTTATGCCTGGGGAGCTGCTGTTGGTGCAATAGCCGGTGGTGCTATTGGTGGTTATATGGATAAGCAGGAAGAGGCGCTGCGCAACGAGCTTTCAGATACAGGAGTGCAGGTGGTGCGTGAAGGTGATAATTTGCGTCTTATCATGCCTGGAGACATTACGTTTGCAACAGACAGTTCTGGTATTAGCCCTAACTTCAATCCGGTACTTCAAGATGTGGCTAAGGTGGTAAATAGCTACGAAAAAACCGTTCTTTTGATTAAAGGGCATACAGATGACACGGGCACAGAACAGTACAACCAAGCGCTATCTGAGCGCCGTGCTGGTGCTGTAAAAAGCGCCCTTCTTAATTACTCGGTAAATCCGACACGTATTACTATAGTGGGCATGGGCGAATATGCGCCAAAAGTACCAAACAACAGCGCAGCAAACCGTTCTATTAACCGTCGGGTTGAAATGGAAATACAGCCGCTAACCTAATAAACGAACAACGAAAGCCACGTTATCGTGGCTTTCTATTTGGTGTTGATAAGGTCTGCAACCTGGCCAGCAAGGGCATTAGGGATGGGAATAGTGAGATGGTATTGGCTAACTTTCCATTCTCCGTCTAGCTTAACAAGGACTCCAGTACCGCGGGTTTCCCCAAGTTTTTTATTGTCGAGCAGTTCATCAAACCAGGCAACATCGTTATTTTTAGAAAAATAAATATGTCTGTCTCTAGGTAAATAAGTCCACCCTGTACCTTTATCGAAGTGCGGTTTGGCGTACGCTTTAAATTCACCGATCGGCCATACTTCTGAGGCGTCTGTACCGATGAAAATCGCGTCATCGCTATACAAACTGAAGTAACCATCATAGTTAGCGTCAGCAGCCATTTGATGCAGTTGGTTCAGTACATCATCTACTAAATCAACATCGCTTTGCGCATAAGTCGCAGCAGTAAAAAGACATGTGAGAGCGAATAACAGTTTACACATAAAACACCCTAAAGTGTGGTATCAAAAGCTAAGGTTTTGTATCGGGCGCTTGGCAGAAAGACATCTGTCTACCATGTATTGACACGACCAAATAATAGTAAGCCATTAAAATTACGCCAAATCAATGTTTCACATGAAACATGTCTTAATCGTGTTTTATGGTTGATTCTCGCAGTACCAAAGAGGGTTCAAACAATCGGTTTATGTCATGTTTTTGCCCATAGACTTTATTAAGTATGTACTTAGCGGATGTTTCGGCCATGTGCGCAATGGGGTTGCTGATAGTGGTCAATCGCGGAAAAACATGATGGGCAAAAACCACGTCATCAAAACCAACAATAGACAAGTCGTGAGGAAGGCTCATGCCTAAGTCTCGAGCACAACTCAATGCGCCAGATGCCATCCAGTCATTAGCACACACGAGGGCAGAAAACGGCATATCGCGAGCCAACAACTCTAGCAAACCTACCTTACCGCCTTCTTCTTGATAATCCCCGTTGTAAATAAGCTGAGTGTTTACTGCTATACCGGCTTCATTTAGTGCTCGTTTGTGCCCTTCTAAACGCGCCATTGCATCGGCTTTGTCCGTAGGGCCAGAGATGTAAGCTATTTGTTTGTGTCCCTGCTCAAGTAAGTGGCGGGTGGCTAGATAGCCGCCTTTTTCATTGTTAAGCACAGTACATGCGTCTTCTATACCTGCTACCTGTCTATTCACTAACGCAATGGGCAGTTTTTTGTTATTGAGCTCAAGTAAATACTCATCAGAAAGTGCTTCCGCATGCATAATGAGTGCATCACAGTTACGGCTGATAAGAAACTCTACGGCGTCTTTTTCTGTAGCAAGACAGTTTTTCCCAACCGTAATGATGACGTGCTTGTCTGCTGCTCTGAATGTCGACTCTACGGCCTGCATCAGATCGCCAAAAAAAGGTGCATTTAGCTCAGGTACCAATACCCCAACACTGTCAGTTCGGCTATTGGCGAGCGAGCGCGCCACTGAATTGGGACGGTAATTAAGTTCCTTTACCGCCTGCTCAACTTTTTCTTTTAAAGCTTGGTTAACCGTTGACTTACCATTGAGTACGCGAGAGACCGTAGATAAAGATACTCCTGCTCGTTCTGCAACTTGATAAATGGTAGCCACGCCAATACAACCTCATTTTAAAGAAGATAATGATTTATAAGCATTATGCCGTTATCGGCGACTGTTCGCTACGTCGAGCACGCAATGCAACAGTAACTTCTTGCTGTTTTTTGTCGTCTAGAGGGTAGAAATAGATTAGCACTGCACCGACAAAGCCGAAGCATGCTGGGATCCAGCTCATTAATGACTTCATACCGGGAAGGCTCTGTTCAATAGTTGCGGCGTCCAACCCATTGTACCCGTAGCTACCAAGTACTAATAACACTAGAGCTCCCGCGAACCCTCCGCCTGTTTTTTGGACAAACGAACCAGCGGAATAAACAAGGCCTGTAGCACGTCGGCCAGTACGATATTCACTGTAATCGGCGGCATCGCCCAACATAGAGAAAAATAACGTAGGTAAAATAGCGGCAAAAAACTCAGCGATACAACCCAGTGAGAAAATACCGACTACACTGCCCATAGGAACAAAGTAGATGCCGCAGGTTAGCGCGCTGCTAATGATTAACGACAGAATAAAGAGGCGTTTGCGCCCAAACACTGAAGCCAGAGCAGGCGTTGCCAACGCGCCGAAAATAGAAACAATCAACAGACCAATAAAGAAATAACCCGTTAATAGTTCGCTGCCCATGTAATACTTAAAGTAGTAAGCAATGACGCCGTATTTAACGCCATTGAACATCATAGTGAGAAAACCCATGCCCAGTAAAATAAGCCAAGGCTTGTTTGAAAGCAGATCAATAATGTCTTGTTGTGTGCGGCTTCGGCCTTCAGATGGACCGTTAACTAGCTTTTTAACGGCTATCGTACTGAGCACCATTACCAAAACAAAAACAATAAACGAGATTGTATTTCTAAAGTAAAAGAACGCCGTTATGGCTCCAAGAGGTATCAATATGAGCGGCAGTTGTTTCGATAAATCTTTGAGTTCTGATAGCAGCGCCGATTTAGTAGATGTATCTTTTTGCCCCGTAACCTGCAAAATAGTAACGCGCTCGGTTGTGGTAAATACAGTGGTTGTCATTAACGCTACCAATAGCACCGCGAATAGCCACATAGTATATTGATACCCTTGAGCACTGTCTCCATTACCGAAATACTCAACCAACATAGGAAGGCAGCCCATCACCAGAAGCCCACCTAAAAACGCACCTGCGAACCGAAAACCAGATAAGCTGGTCCGTTGTTTATCATCGCTGGTCATTACCCCCATGAGTGCAGAGTACGGTACATTATTTACGGTATAGGCCAACGTTAATCCAATATAGGTTAAATAAGCATATACCAGCTTGCCCGTGTAGGAGAGATCAGGTGTGGTAAAACACAGCACCATAAACAGTCCTAAAAATGGGGTAGAGCCCAAAATCCAGGGTCTAAACTTCCCCATTCTGGTGTGTGTTCTATCGGCAATCATACCCATAATAATATCGGTAACGCCGTCAGATAGTCGTACCACTAGGAAGAGCATGGCGGCCGCCGCTGCTGAAATGCCAAACGTATCAGTGTAGAAGACAGCAAGATAAGCTAACGCACCGCGCCAAACTAAGTTGGCCGCAGCGTCGCCCGCGCCATAGCCGAGTTTTTCTTTCAGGGTCAGTTTGTTTTCCATCTATATCGTCTCCACTGACACTGGTTTAGCTACGGCTATTAAGAAGGGCTTTATACGCTAATGCACTGTGCTTTAACGTACGCTTTTGCGTTTCAAAGTCGACATGAACCAAGCCAAAACGCTTTTCATATCCTTCAGCCCATTCGAAGTTATCTAAAAGGCTCCATGCAAAGTAACCACTTACTTTCACGCCGCTTTTCACTGCTTCATCCACAATATTAAGATGACTGTTGTAGTACGCTATCCTATCGTAATCTCTTACTTCGTCTAGTGTTAACTCATCTTTCATTGCCGCACCATTCTCAGTAATAAAAATGGGAGGAAGCGAATATCTATTGTTCAATGACACGAGTAATTCGTAAAGCGCTTTGGGGTAGATTTCCCAACCAATATCAGTCAATGGACCGCGGTGTGGGTGTTCAAAGAACAAGGCGTCACGCTCTCGAGGTGCTGAATAGTGCAACCGAGTGTAAAAGTTGATGCCCAGAAAATCTAAAGGCTGACAAATTGTTTCCATATCCCCGTTTTCTATGGGGGGTCTATCTTCGTTTGGCAGTGCGTTAATAACATCTGGGTATGCCCCTTCCATTACGGGCTGCATATACCACTGATTAATGTATTCATCTGCGTGAACCGTGGCTTTAAGGTCGGCGTCGCTTTGCGAATTGGGATAACAAGGCGTGAAATTTAGCACAATGCCTGCTTGGCTATTTGGTACATTTTGTCTCAGTACCTGCATGCCTAGTCCGTGCGCCAGTAATATATGGTGAGCCGCCGTTCGTCCGTTAGCCCGCCCTACTCTGCCTGGGGCATGTACACCAATTTCATATCCTAAATAGGCGCTACAAAAGGGTTCATTAAAGGTAGCGTATGAAAATACGCGCTCTCCAAGCTCGCGGGTGATCTTGTCGACGTAGTTTTTAAAAGCATACGCGGTTTGCCGATAAAGCCACCCGCCTTTGTCTTCAAGGTGTTGAGGTAAGTCCCAATGATAAAGCGTGACAAAGGGTTTGATGCCCCGCTCATTTAACGCATCTATCAAGGTAGAATAAAACTGCACACCTTTCTCAATAAGTTCGCCTTTTTCGTCTATGACACGGGGCCAAGAAATAGAGAAGCGATAAGCATCGACACCGAGATCTTCTAAAATGGCAAGATCTTCTTGCCATCTATTTATATGGTCGCATGCTATTTTGCCGTCTGAGTTGTCTGCAATTGCGCCTTGTTGTTCACAGAACTTATCCCAAATGCATTCAAGGCGACTATCAATATCCCCTTCAATCTGAAAGCTTGATGTCGCAGAGCCGAATAAGAACTCACGGCTTAGTAGCGAACTGTCAGCAGGAAGCGAAATGCTGTTCATCAATAAAACCCTAGTATGTTTTTTATTTTCATTAATGCCAATGAAGGTGAACTGCTCTTCAAAGGTGACGTGACGATTTTATAGCACAAGATTACGTTAATGAGAAAGCGCTTTCTCAATTTAAATTAAGATTTTTGTTAATTTGTGTCTTTTTATTGTGCTATTTACGTTCAATTACAATTCTAAATTTAAATTTTTAATTTATTGTATTTTAAAGGTTAAATGTGTTTTTTAGATGCTGTCTGAACTATTGCCTGTGAAATAATTGTAAAAAATGTGTTGATCTGTTCTAGATGTTGGATTAACTTTGAGAAAGCGCTTTCTTTGGTTGGGCTTTGTTGTATCTCTTTGAGAAAGCCCTTTCTCAGGCGCTAGGGACCAGCAACATACAAAAGCACACAAAAAAGAGAGATTGACTGTGAAACGAATAACACCGCATAAAACCAAAGTCGCAGCTAGTCTGTCCCTCATTTTGGGGACTGGCTTGTCTGCACCGCTTATGGCGCAAGAAACGACGGATGATATTGAAGTCATTCAAGTATCGGGAATACGAGGTAGTGTTCAAGAGTCGATGGGCATTAAGCGAGATTCAGCAGGGGTTGTAGACGCAATATCAGCAGAAGACATTGGTAAATTTCCGGACACAAACTTAGCCGAATCGTTACAGCGTATTACGGGTATATCAATTAGTCGTAATAACGGTGAAGGTAGCCAGGTGACTGCGCGTGGTTTTGGCCCGGACTTCAACATGGTAACACTGAATGGCCGTACTATGCCGGGTTCAGCATTGCCTGGTGGTGGCGGTACGCCCAACTCTCGTGCATTTGAATTCTCTGACTTAGCGTCTGAAAGTATCCGTGCAGTAGAAGTATACAAAACCGGCAGAGCCAGTATTGCAACAGGTGGTATTGGTGCCAGTATCAACATTAAGACAGCACGTCCTTTCAGCGCAGCTGACTCCGGTATAACTGCCAGTGTAGGAGCAAAAGCGCTACACGATACAACGGTGCGCGTAGGTGATGATGTTACACCAGAAGTATCGGGCTTTATAAACTTCCTTAATGACGACCGTACGTTTGGTGTGACTTTTACTGGTTCATTCCAACAACGTGATAGTGCGGCACAAGGTGCATTTGTAAACCAATGGCGTGTGAACGAGTTTGATGGCACGGTGCCTCAGTCTCCCGACCCAGCAAACCCTGCCAGTGGCGACCCTGTGGTGCTTAATAACGCACCTGCACTAGGACAGCTTTTCGCTATACCTTCTGATTTGCGTTATTACATGGCAGACAGAGAACGTGAAAGAACAAATGCGCAGCTTACTTTCCAGTATGCGCTATCAGACAAAGCAACAGCAACGTTAGATTATACTTACTCAAAGCAAGCGCTGTATGAGGCACGAGCTGAACAGTCTATTTGGATGGACGATCGTTATTTCACTGAACTTACGTTTGATAACGAAACCGTGAAAACACCGGTGATGATTACGCAAGAACGCCGTGATCTTCTTCCTCGCGACCTTGGTTTAGCGCTTCAAGAGCTCAATCAGGTTAACGAAAACAAATCGATTGGTCTAAACATCGAGTACTTTGTCAATGATGACCTAACACTTGTTTTCGATTTACATAATTCATCGGCAGAGGGGCGCCCTGATGCACCTTATGGGACTTGGACCAACCTAGGTCTAGGCGCCAACGTAGTGCGTGGCCAAGGCGTCGACTTTACTGGTGAGTTTCCAATCATGTTCGTTGATTTTGACGACGTTGCTCGTGACAACCTGAATGGCAATGGCGTGCTTGACCAAGATGATGTGGGTACGTCAATCCTAGATATGAACTTCTCATCACAAGATACTGAAATCACGCAAGCGCGTCTAGACGGCAGCTATACGATGGACACCGGCAGTATTAACTTTGGTATTGAGTCGCGTTCCATGGAAAGCACCTCATTGCAATCGCTTACGCGCCACACAATGGGTAACTGGGGTATTGAAAACCCAGGTGAGTTGCCAGCGGGCTCGTTGACACCTCTTGATTTGGCAAGTGAATTTAGCGATTTCAATACCCAAGGTATGTTCTCACAAGGTTTTACGGGTAGCGTAGCGCAAATTGGCGCGTTCGCAGCGCAGCAATACGGTTTTGATTTCTTGGCAAATAACCCGTTTGCAACTAACCGTACCATTGAAGAAGATATTACAGCAGTTTACTTCGAGTTTGACCTTTCAGGTGAGCTTAATGGTATGGAGTACAACCTACTTACGGGCGTTCGCTACGAAAATACTGATGTTACGTCTATTGCAAATATCAGTTTACCAAGTGGTATCGCTTGGGAAGGAAACAACGACTTCAACGTACGCTTTGGAAGCGATATGGAAGATGTGGCCGTTGATGCAAGTTACGATCATATACTTCCTGCACTTGATTTTGATATTGAAGTGGTTGAAAACGTGATTGCGCGCTTCTCTTACAGCAAAACCATTGCGAGACCGACCTATAACAACTTAAGTGCAGCGGCGTCGGTATCACCACAAAGTGGGCCAACGATAATAAGCGACAATATTACCGCGACAGCGAGTTCTGGTAACCCTGCTCTTATCCCTCTTGAGTCAGACAACCTTGATTTGTCGATTGAGTATTACTTCGACGAAACTAGCTATGTGTCTGTCGGTTTCTACGATAAGCGCGTGAAAAACTTCATTGGTAATGAGCAGGTGGAAGAAAGCGTATTTGGTTTACGCGATGTTACTGCAGGTCCAAGAGCGCAACAGGCGCGTGCTGAACTTGAAGCTAGGGGTATTCCGGTAAACGATACGTCGTTGTTTAACATGGTCGCGGCTATCGAAAACGGTATTGACTATAACTCGCTTACCGACGAACAATTCGAGCAGCAATTCGATGTATTACCAAATAGTGACGACCCGCTTCTTACGTTTATTAACTCTAAGCCCGTCAACAATAAAGCCGCTAACATTTATGGTTTTGAATTTGCTGCACAGCACTTCTTTGGCGACAGCGGGTTTGGTGTATTAACCAACTACACAACAGTTACCGGTGATATTGGCTTTGATAATGATGCTAATCCATCGATTACGCAGTTCGCTTTAGTGGGGTTGAGTGATACGGCTAACGTGGTCTTGATGTATGAAAAAGACGCGTTGCAAGCGCGTGTGGCTTACAACTGGCGTGACCAATTCTTAGATACTACGTCGCAATATATCAACGAACCTGGCTACACAGAGTCGTATTCTCAAATTGACTTCAGCGTATCTTACGATGTTACCGAAGACTTAACGGTATCGTTTGAAGGTATCAATGTTACCGATGAGAATATTCGACGACATGGTAGAACAAGTGCAATGCTTTGGCGACTTGATGAGTTAGGTGCTCGTTACGCGCTAGGTGTTCGCTATAAGTTTTAATACGTAGGGTGCGTTTCTCGCTGACATGTATTGGGTTGCATGTCAGCGAGTCTTTTTACCGCATACAAAATTTGTTAGTGTATTTTGAGTCAATGTTAAAAGCGCGTAGTTATGACACAAAGCAATGACACGGGACGTGTTCAACGAATCGTAATTGTCGGTGGAGGAACGGCGGGATGGCTTGCCGCAGGAATGCTTGCCTCTAAACTGCCCTCGGGCTTCACGGTATCACTGATAGAGTCTCCCAATGTGTCTACAATTGGTGTTGGAGAAGGCTCATGGCCCTCATTACGCGATACACTTATCGATATAGGCATTGACGAAAAGGCCTTCATTACCACATGTCATGCTTCCTATAAACAAGGCTCATCTTTCGTAAATTGGCGAAAGCCATCTGCTGATGACCATATCTACTATCACCCTTTTACTGTTCCTACTGCTTACAACGAACTCAATATACATGCGTGCTGGCAAACGCTGGCTAAGAATGATGCCTATCAGGACGCGTTTTCTTTGCAGGCTGCCATGTGCAAAGCGGGTAAAGCGCCCAAGCAGGAAACAACGCCAGACTATGCTCATGTGCTCAACTATGGCTATCACTTTGATGCCACGGCACTTGCAAATTTGCTTAAGCAGCATTGCGTAGAAAAGCGCAACGTAAACTACGTACAAGCGCATATCAGTCAAGTAAAAAGCGACGATCATGGTTTGATTAGTGCACTTGTTACCGACGAAGGCGAGGAAATAGCGGGTGACTTATTTATCGACTGTTCAGGTCAGCAAAGTATTTTGATTGAAAAGCACTTTAATGTGCCTTGGATTAGCGTAGAGGACACGCTAATTAACAACCGCGCTGTTGCCATACAAGTACCATACAGCGACAGTGATAATGCTATTGCTAGTACGACTGTTGCCACAGCACAATCAACAGGTTGGACATGGGATATCGGGCTTCAACATCGCCGTGGTGTAGGGCTTGTGTATGCCGATGCCATGATAAGTGAAGCTCAGGCAACAGACACCTTACTAACACAAGTAAGCAAACGCTATGACGTGGATAAGACAGCGTGTAGTGTAAAAAAATTGCGTTTTTCCCCCGGCTACCGCAAACAATTTTGGGTAAAAAACTGTTTGAGTTTGGGCATGTCATCAGGGTTTGTTGAGCCGTTGGAAGCCTCTGCCATCGCTATGGTAGAACTTGGGCTACGCATGCTCTGCGAGGCGTTTCCGCATAACCATCAACACATGTCGACCTTATCAACTAGATACAACACGCGTTTTACCTACCGCTGGCAACGCGTGATTGACTTCTTGAAGCTACACTATGTATTGAGTGACCGGGAAGAGCCTTACTGGCTAGCACAGCGAGACCCCGAGACCATACCCGATTCGCTGGCCGAATTACTGGATGTTTGGCGTTATCAAAGCCCTTCTCGACTGGATCTTATCGAGAACGAGGAGATTTTTCCCTCGGCAAGCTATCAATATGTGCTCTATGGGATGGGGTATGAAACGGCGATGCCCGCAACCAGGTTACCGCACGACAGCTTGACTAAAGCGAAGGACATAAGACATAAGATGCAGCAAATGCAGCAGGCATACCTAAACGGCCTGCCCTCAAACAGAGCGGTGCTCGCGCAAATATCAGCTCACTTTAATAAGGACGACAGCTATGCCGCCATTGGGTTCAGATAATACCGCAAATGATCAAAAACGCGTTAAGCAGGTGGTAATTGCTGGCGGCGGTACGGCGGGGTGGATGGCGGCAACAGCACTTTCGCGGTTGTTAGGAAAGTCTTTATCTATCACGCTCGTCGAGTCAAAAGACATTGGCATTGTTGGGGTGGGTGAAGCCACCATACCGCCAATTCGCACCTTTCATAAGTTACTCGGTATCGACGAAAAAGCATTTATGCGCGCCACGCAAGCTACCTTTAAACTGGGTATTGAGTTTCAAAACTGGCGCGAGAAATCACACAGCTATATTCACTCATTTGGCATAACCGGCAGAGAGTGCTGGGCAGGTGAATTCCACCATTTTTGGCTACGGGCGAAAGCGTGTGGATTTGCCGCAGATTTTGGCGATTATTGCCCCGAATTGTTGGCGGCTAAGCAAGGTAAGTTCGCCACATCTGATGCTATGCCACTTAACTTTGCTTACCATTTCGACGCTGTGGCCTATGGCCGTTTTTTGAAAAGTCTGTCTTTAGAAGCGGGCGTACGTCATGTTGAAGGTGATATAAACCAGGTCGGGCAGTGCCCGATTACGGGTAACATAACCTCGCTCTCACTGACAGATGGTACGGTAATAGACGGTGATTTATTTATCGACTGTACGGGCTTTAAAGGGCTGTTGATTGAGCAGACGCTGCACACTGGCTATGACGATTGGCGTCACTATCTGCACTGCGACCGTGCGGTTGCTATGCAAACAACGCTTAACGATGCACCGCTCCCTTATACAAAAAGCGTGGCACATGATGCTGGTTGGCGCTGGCAAATCCCGTTACAAGAGCGTATGGGCAATGGATTGGTTTACTGCAGTCGCTTTATGAGCGATGAAAAGGCGATTGAAACCCTTAAGTCGCAGGTTACAGGCGACCCCATCAACGAACCTAGGGTGATTCAATTTACGCCAGGAAAAAGACGTAAAGGCTGGAATAAAAACTGTATTGCCCTTGGGCTTTCAAGTGGCTTTATTGAGCCGCTTGAGTCAACAAGCATTCACCTTATTATGACAGGGTTAGTCAGGTTGATGCGACTGTTCCCTTTTGATGGCGTAACTGACAGTGCCATTGATGAGTACAACGCTAAGTTCACCAGTGAAATGGATGCCATAATAGATTTTATCGTGATGCATTATAAAGTTACTAACCGTCACGACTCGCCTTTTTGGCAGCAATGTCAGCGCATGGACATTCCTGACTCACTGCAGCACAAGCTGCGTTTGTTTGAGCAAACAGGCCGCGTGTTTTTAGATGATGGCGATATATTCCGAGTTGATTCTTGGACTCAGGTGCTAATGGGGCAAGGCATGCTGCCCGAGCAATACCATAGAGTGGCTGACGAGATGAGCGAAGAGGCACTGCAACAATTTATGACAGGTTTACAGCAACAAGTGGCGCAACGTGTGGCCACTTTACCGTCGCATAAACAATTTTTAACGCATTATTTGGGGTAATTAGTTAAAACAACGCTTTTAAAGAGAGAATCTTAAAAAAATCATCGCTGTTTCTGGACGAATCATGAAACAGCGACAACACTCTAAGGGTAAGACAAGGACTGTAGAATAGTGTTTTTACACATAAGCTGCAGGGATATTATAAAAACCAGTTAGAGAGAGTAAAAATGCCCAAGAGAGCACTCAGTTCTTTTTTTCTTGCGTCGGCAATATGTTTATCTGCTTCTGCTGACGTTGCCGTTATAGTGCACCCAGCCAATACCACGTCTATTGACCAAAATGCGATTGAGCGATTGTTTCTCGGCAAACAAAGCCAGTTTCCCGATGGAAGCGAAGCAATTCCTATCAATATTGGGTCAGGCAATGCAGTGGATGACTTTAACAACGGGGTACTGGGGAGAAGTACTGCCCAAGTGAAAAGCTATTGGTCGAAACAAATTTTCACAGGTAAAGGCACCCCACCAAAAGAGGTTGGCGGCGAAGCCAGTGTACTCGACTTGGTTGCGAATAATAAAAACGCCATTGGCTATGTCGACGCGGCTAACGTTACTGGCGATGTAAAAGTGGTTCTAACAAAGTAGGAGTAATACTGTGAAATCAAATTCATTGAACTTGGCAGTGTTACTAACTGCTTCCTTAGCTTCAGCGTCAGCCACTGCGGTTGATAATGTCCGAATTAACGGTTTTGGAAATGTGGTAATGGGAGTGACCTCCTCTGACGATACGTTTTTGGGCTATGATGATGATCCCGATTTCAAAAACGAAAGCTTATTTGCCTTACAGGTGTCTTCTGATATCTCAGATAAGCTATCCGCAACGGCACAGGTTTTAGGACGCGGCAGAGACGATTACGATGTCGAGTTTGAATGGGCATATCTAAGCTACAAAATAAGCCCCTCGCTAACGTTAGTGGCGGGTCGCTCGCGCCTACCTTTGTTTACCTATTCATCATCGCTAGATGTTGGGTATACCTATCACTGGATAACAGCGCCAGGTGTGGTTTACAACGTGCCGTTTAATAACCTTGATGGCGTAAAGCTATCAAAAACCGGCTATACCGGCGGTTGGGACTACATGTTTGATGTTGCATTTGGTCAATTTAAAGGCACGACGCTAGGGGCAGACAATGTGGGCGACAATACTTTTTTGGTCTCTGCACAAGTAAGCAATGAAACTCTCACGTTACGCAGCGTTTTTGGGCGCACAACGAATACCATTGACCTAACAAAGTCGGGGGATGCCACTGCACAAGCCCTGGGCAACGGCTTTGATAGCATAGAAGCAGCGGGCTTTGCCGACTTAGCCGACTCTCTTCGTATTGAAGAAGACACGGGTGAGTTTATTGGTTTAAGCGCCATGTACGACAATTTTGACTACTTTATTGGCGCAGAATATACAGAAGTGTCGCTAGATAACGCATTCGCCAATGACGACGAAGCCTATTACATTACAGCGGGCGCGCGTTTTGGCAAATGGACACCTGCACTCACTTATGAACACTTTGAGTCTTCAGGTGAAGTGAAATACGCCGATAGTATCGCAAGCATTGCATCATCGGGATTACCTGCAGATGTCGCTGGAGCACTAACTGCACTGGCTATCGGCAGTCAGCAAGCTCAATTATCCGAATATTCGGTTGTCACGGCGTCACTGCGCTACGACATCACCGCAGGCATGGCAATTAAAGCCGATGTATCGAAGCGGTCGGATGATGTGGATAGTAGCTTAGATGCTACGTTAGCCAGAGTGGCGATAAACTTCGTTTTCTAGGGAAGTACAGGCTCCGCTTTGGGCAAGCGGAGCTTTGGAGTGTTATTCGATATTCTGGATCTGCTCGCGCATTTGTTCAATCAATACTTTCAACTCGACGGCTGATTGCGTGATATCCGTGCTGATTGACTTAGAGCCTAATGTGTTTGATTCGCGGTTAAACTCTTGCATCATAAAGTCTAGACGGCGACCTACCGCCCCACCTTTCTTTAAGATATTGCGGGTTTCTGCCACGTGAGCATTTAGGCGATCTAGTTCTTCTGCGACGTCCACTTTTTGAGCCAGCATAATCATTTCTTGCTCAAAACGACCGGCGTCCAGTTCTACTTTGGCCTCTTCAAAGCGCGTTTGTACTTTTTCGCGTTGCCATACCATGATTTCTGGCATTCGTGCGGCCACTTTTTCTACTTCCACTTCAATGGCGTCTAGGCGTTGGGTGATCATGCCTTTAAGCGCTTCGCCTTCAGTAGCACGTGCACTAATA
>CAYVST010000067.1:0-19839 GCA_964454185.1 uncultured Alteromonas sp. | reverse complement strand
CTGTCTTTCCTTCCATCACTTTGTCTAAGCATGCTTGAATGGCGGCCTCCACTTCCGAATCAAGTGCTGATGTCGCTTCATCCAGTACAAGCACAGGCGCGTCTTTTAGCAAAACTCGCGCAATGGCGACACGCTGTCTTTGACCACCAGATAGCTTGACGCCTCGTTCGCCGACGTGAGCATCATACCCAGTCCTACCGTGACTGTCGGTCAGTGTAAGAATAAAGTCATGAGCTTCTGCCTGCTTGGCGGCGCGAATCATGTCCTCCTCGGTGGCATCTGTGCGTCCATACAAAATGTTGTCTCTAACCGAGCGGTGCATGAGCGAGGTATCTTGCGTCACCATACTAATTTTGGCGCGTAGGGTTTCTTGGCCTACTTCGGTGATATCCTGCTCATCAATGATTATTTTGCCACTCTGGGTGTCGTAAAAGCGCATAAGCAAATTCACCAACGTGGATTTACCTGCGCCAGAACGACCCACCAGCCCTACTTTTTCACCTGGTTTGATGGCCAAATCCAAATTAGAAAATACATCAATGGGTTTGTTATCAGCCCCTGAGTAAGAGAAATTTACCCCGTCAAAGTGAATCCCCCCGCCACTCACCTTAAGGGCATTGGCTTTTGGTTTATCCTTAACAGCAATAGGTTGTGCTAGCGTATTCATACCATCTTGCACAGTACCTAAGTTTTCAAACAATCCAGATACTTCCCACATTACCCAGTGAGACATACCGTTTAGTCGCAAACAGAGGCTTATTGCAATAGCAATGTCGCCGGGGCTTGCAATATTTTCCATCCATAAGTACACCGACAACGCACCAATAGTAAATATGAGGATGGCATTGGCCATTTCAACGCAAAATTCCAGCACGGTTACCAAGCGCATTTGCGGATATACGGTTTGTAAGAACCCATCCATGCTCTCTTTGGCATAATCCGCTTCGCGTCGACTGTGAGAAAACAGCTTTACCGTTGTAATGTTGGTGTAGCTATCAACAATACGCCCTGTCATTAACGAGCGAGCATCGGCTTGGCGTTGCGATACATCTTTAAGCTTCGGTACCAGTACACGAAGGATGCCAATATAAACAAAAAACCAAACAATTAGCGGCATAGCAAGGCGCCAGTCGGTGCTGAATATCAGTACTACCATAGAGATAAAGTACACGCTGATATACACCAGTAAGTCGAGAACTTTGGTGACGGTTTCCCTTACTGACAGTGCCGTCTGCATAACCTTAGTCGCGACGCGCCCTGCAAACTCGTCATGGAAGAACGTGAGGCTTTGCCCCAGTAGATATCTATGCGCTTGCCACCTAATACGCATGGGATAATTACCCATTAGCGATTGGCGCGAAAACAGTGAACGAAGCAGTATAAATAGAGGAATAAAGACCAGGACTGTCAATCCCATCCCAATGAGTGTGATTTTTTGATCGACCAAGAAAGTTTCTCGGTCTTGCTCTGCAAACCAATCAACAAGCTGCCCTAGAAATCCAAATAGTGCTACTTCTAGCATAGCAACGACGGCGCTCAGTACCGACACCGTTAAAATTACACCCCACATACCTTTTGTGTAGTACTTACAAAAAGCGATGATCCCCGTAGGTGGTTGTGTAGGTGGTGCATCTGGAAATGGCTGGGTTAGCCTCTCAAAAAATGAAAACATGTAATACTCGTTTATTTGTCGGCGGCTAGAGCGTGCTATCCCTTGCGTCCTATTCACATATACCAAAACAGTTAGGTACGTAATTCTACACTAATTGTTCATTAGTGTGGACGCGATACTCTGTCTGTTTAAGTAACGATCAGGGCAATTTACTCAGGCTTGTATTCGTTGAGTTGTGAGCAATCAAAAAAACACGTTAAGCATCCATTTATTTGCGATTAAGCAGCTTTAGGTAACACGGTCTTTTGTTCATACTTTGCGCGAGAAAAATTTATAAAAAACAACGCACATTATGGATAATCTTTTTACCCAACGCCGTATCGTAATTCAGAAGCGGCTTCGCAGGTTCTTACATATCGGATTAGCGATAGGATGTTTTGCAACTTTATCAGCATATGCAAACGCGCAACAAGATCATACAACGCCTTCTTCCCCCCACACAATTGTTACTGAAAGCGCCGACACCATAGGCACAAGGGATGATGATACTCTCGTCGTGCCATTTTTTGCTGAGTCAATTGAGCTGGATGGTGTCGTTGATGAAGAAGTATGGAAACGCGCGGCAACTGTTCCTATGAACTTTGTGACACGACCATTTGAAAACACCGCTCCGCCCGTTGAAACCACGGCACGTATTTTCGAAAACGGCGAGAAAGTATTTATTGCCTTTACCGCGCAAGATAATGATGTATCTCAATTAAGAGCACTCTTTAGAGACCGTGACCGAGTTTGGGATAATGATTTGGTGGGAATAAAAATTGACACGTTTGGTGACAGCCGCCTTTCTTATCAGTTTTTTGTAAACCCAAGAGGGATACAGATTGATGCGATAGAAAACCAAATGACGCGCAGTGAGAGCACCAGTTGGAATGCAATTTGGGACGCTGAAGCCACTATTACACAAGAAGGCTACAACGTTGAAATTGCCCTGCCGTTTCGCATCTTAAATTTCCTTGATAGCGATGGACCAAAACGTTGGAGAGCGGAATTTGTGCGCTTTTACCCACGAGAAAATAACCTTCGTATTTCAAATAGACCCGTAGATCGAAACAATGCATGTGCACTTTGTCTTATGGGTGATATGGAAGGGTTTGCATCAGCAAAACAGGGAAAGAACTTATCAATAACGCCCTATGTTGTAGCAGGCAATGCACGAAATCGCGCACCATCGCCGATGACAGGACAGGCTACAGATTGGCAATACGAAAATAATCAAGAAGTTGGCGTAGACGTTAACTGGGGCATATCGTCTGATATGTTACTTCAAGCCACGATTAATCCTGACTTTTCTCAAGTTGAAGCAGATGCGGGGCAGTTAGGCATAAACAATCCGTTCGCGCTATTTTTTCCAGAGCAACGTCCTTTCTTTTTGGAGAATGCTGACTTTTTCAGTACACAATATGACTTGGTGTACACCAGAAACATAGGCGCACCAGACATTGGTACCAAGCTAACCGGGCGGATCAACAACCACACCTTTGGTATTCTCGCCGCAAATGATGAAAGCACCACATTTTTGGTACCGGGCAACCTAGGCTCCAGCGTAGCGCGACTAGACGAAGAGAGCACTAACATTGCCGCTCGCTATCGTTATGACATTTCGGAAGATTTGTCATTTGGCGCCATATTAACAGGCCGTCACTCTGAGGATTATCACAATATCGTAATGGGCGTGGACACACGCTACCAAATTACCCCAAGTGATACATTGCGGATACAAGTTCTGCGTTCGGACACTGAATACCCTGACGCACTATTTAATGATTTTTGCCGCAACGATTGTAGTGAAGATGACGATATTAGCGAGATAACGCTTCGCACACGCAAAGATGGCGCTTTTTCTGGTAGTACGTACAAAATTGACTACCGCCACGAAGTTCGTGACTGGTACATGTACGCAAACCGTACGAGCACACAGTCTGACTTTCGTGCCGACTTAGGCTTTGAAAGCACAGTAGACAGACACAAGAGCGTGTTGGGCGGCGGTTATGTATGGTGGAAGGACAATGCCTGGTGGAACCGCTTTGAATTCAGCGGCGACTGGGATATCACCCACAATGACGACGGTGAATTGATTGAGCGAGAAATGCAGGCGCAAGTGGAGTTAAACGCGGCCTATCAGTCGTACTTTAACTTTCAGTGGGTCAAACGCGACACCGTTGGGCTTCGCCAAAATGGAGCAAGCCTTGCTATTGACGGCAATACAACACGCTTCATTGAACAGCAATACTCATTTTACTTCGAAGCACAGCCCAATCGAACGCTTTACTTTGAGAACTTTGCCCGGGTGGGTGACAGAATCGATTTACGCAATAATCGTTTAGGTGACCAAATACTATTGGAGCCCTCCATTACCCTAAATTTAGGGCAACATTTAGAAGCGTCATTAAGTCATGAGTACAACCGAATTGATGTAAACGATGACATGCTATTCACGGCCAATTTATCGGATTTACGCTTGAGCTACCAGTTTAGCGCCAATCAGTTTATACGCGTGGCACTTGTGTATGCGGATATCAAACGCAATACAGACAACTACCTTATGAGTGTGGACGCTCGCGACAGAAGTCTAGGCACGCAAGTTGTGTATTCCTACATGATAAATCCGCTATCGCGCTTATTTATCGGCTACGGTGACTCGGCCTTTGCGGATGACGAAACACCAGGCCTACTGCGCACCGAACAAGCTATCTTTATGAAGTTTAGCTACGCCTGGCTCTACTAATCGGTAAAACCCAGTTTGGTAAGGGTAGCTTCAACTTTTTCTTGATGCTGCGCTTGCCATTCTTCAAGGGTCATTGAGGCGTCTTTATCGCCACGCGCTTTGGCAATATCAAAGGCACTTTCAGCTTGGTCTTGGGGAATGACGGCAACACCCTCCTCGTCTGCAACAATAATATCTCCCGCATGCACTATAACCCCACCGCAATGAATTGGCAGGTTAAGAGGCGATATACATTTTTTGGCACCTGGCTTGGGCACCACGCCACGAGCAAATACAGGAAATTGGTTTTCACGCGTCTCTGCGATATCTCGAATAACGCCATCGATAACAAACCCCTTGATACCGCGAGACTGTGCAATAGCGCATACATTTCCACCTGCTACCGCAAATTTATCGTCTGCCTCTACCACAATAATGTCGCCTGCTTTGGCTCTGTAAATGGCAGCGTGAAGCATCAAATGGTCGCCAGCTTCGCACTTTACAGTAAACGCTGGTCCCGCTATACGCGGCACTCCTGACCACAGCGGTTTGATGGCGTAGTCCATGAACTGCTCACGAGGCAAAGCGTCGGCGTATTCGCAGGGTGATACACGGTCAAACGGAATATTTTGAGTTTTCATGCACAGCTCCGGTCATTAGATTATTCAGTATCCAAACTGAATTCACTATAACCAATTGTGTATTACAAGTTGTTACAAGCTGTGTATTTTCACTATAAATACTTTTTCTAGTCCTCCCTACATGCTACAAAAACCCAACTCGCCACGTCGATGGGTAAAACGAGAACAAGTAAAAAAGCCGTTTTAAGAGACGTTGTTGGCGAAAAATACAAAGAAATAGGAAACTACCATGTTACGCACCGCAATAAGTTTAAGCGTCGCGCTGGCACTCACTGCCTGTAGCCCGCAAAACACAACTCAAGAACAACAATCACAAGCACCGACAGCCGCCACGCAACAACAAGCATTGTCTTCAGGTATCATGAAAGACAATATGGACTTATCTGTGAGCCCCGGTGATGACTTCTTCCGTTACGTAAACGGCACCTGGTTCGACAACTTCGAAATTCCTGCCGACAAATCAAGCTATGGTGCATTTGTTATCCTGCGCGATGAAGCGCAAGACCACGTAATGAATATTATAAAGTCATCAGCAGAAGGTGACTTCAAAGCTGGCAGTGACGAGCAAAAAGTCGGCGACTTTTATCGCGCGTACATGGACATGGAAACGCGTGACGCGTTGGGCGTTTCCCCGCTTGAGCCAGAACTATCGAAAATAGACAGCATCAGCAGCTACTCTGATTTGGCAGCCTATTTTGCTTATGCAGCGCGCTATGGCTATGGCACGCCTTTCAGTCTGACACAATATCCAGACTTGAAGTCGCCGAAAGAGTACCTTATGTACACGTGGCAAGGAGGCTTAGGCCTGCCAGAGCGTGAGTATTATTTTAAGGACGATGAAGCATCACAAACGATTCGTGATGCCTACATAAAGCATATTCAAACCATGTTTGAACTTGCCGGGTTTGACGCCCCAGAAACTAGCGCAAAAATGTTGTTTGCGCTTGAGACAAGCATTGCCGAACTGCATATGAAAAAAGAGCAGGCACGAAACTTTGCTGCAAACTACAACAAACTGACCATCGAAGAGCTTAAAGCACTTATGCCAAACTTCGATTGGGATACTTACCTCGTTGCGGCAGAGGTTAAGGGTATTCCTGCTCTTGGTATTCTTCAAAAAGACTTTATGCAGAATATCGATGGCGTCATTTCGCAAACATCGTTAGACGATTGGAAAACATTCCTAAAATGGGGGCTGCTAAATGCCTCTGCAAGCCGTCTTTCGTCCGAATTCGATGAAGCTAACTTCAACTTCTACAGCAAAGTACTTCGCGGGGTTGAAGAACAAGAGCCTCAGTGGCGCCGTGCGGTAAGTCTATCTAACGCCCATGTGGGTGAATTGATCGGTAAAGTTTATGTGAAACAACATTTCCCACCTGAAGCCAAAGAGCGCATGGTGGAAATGGTAAACAATCTACTGCTTGCCTATAAAGAAAGTATTGAAAACCTTGAGTGGATGACTGATGAGACGCGCGCTCAGGCGTTAGATAAGCTCTCTAAGTTTACTGTCAAAATCGGTTATCCCGACGAATGGAAGGACTATACGGCCTTAACAGTCAGTGCGGGCGATCTCTTCGGAAACCTTAAACGTTCTTCTGATGTGGCTTACGAAGAGATGCTTAAAAAGCAAGGTGGCCCGGTATGGACTCACGAATGGGGAATGACTCCTCAAACCGTTAACGCCTATTACAATCCACCGCTAAACGAAATCGTATTTCCTGCCGCTATTTTACAGCCGCCGTTTTTTGATATGAATGCAGAAGATGCCGTGAACTACGGTGGAATCGGTGCGGTTATTGGTCATGAAATAGGCCACGGCTTCGATGATTCAGGGTCAACGTTTGATGGCGATGGCGTACTGCGTAATTGGTGGACTGATGCTGACAGAAGTGAATTTGAGGCACGTACGGCCAACCTTATTCAGCAATACAATGAGTTTGAAGTATTGCCAGACATTCATGTTAACGGTGAATACACACTGGGTGAGAACATTGGTGACTTGGGTGGTATCAGCATTGCGCTTAAAGCTTATCACTTGTCACTTGCAGGCGAAGAAGCGCCTGTATTGGATGGTTTTACTGGCGATCAACGTGTATTCCTAGGCTATGGGCAAGTGTGGGCAAGTAAGTACCGTGAAGAGGCGCTGCGCAGCCAAGTTCAAACAGATACACACTCGCCAACGAAGTTCCGCACTAATGGTGCTGTTCGTAACGTACCAGAGTTTTACGAAGCCTTTAATGTAACGCCAGAAAATGCGCTTTACCTTCCTCCAGAAGAGCGCGTAAAAATCTGGTAATGGTTGTTTATACAGATAAACAATGCGTATTGGAGATTCGCTAATACGCTTTTTATAGGGCGACTGAGCAGTTTGCGAAAGGTCGCCCTTTTTCTATTTGAAGTCGATGAGATAATGCCAAACTATTTGTCCATATTTTACACTATTTTTGCATCTATTTATTTGGGCTCGTTGAGCTATGCACCCTATCCCGGACAGTTCTTAGTAAAAGCACTTCCAATCGCACTTCTCTTATTATTCAGTCTTTGGTCTTTAAAACATAAACTTAAAGTTGTCGTGGGCGGAGCATTGGCCGCGAGCATGGCGGGCGACATCATGCTTGCACTCTCTTTTGAAAATAGTTTTGTCTATGGCCTTGGATGTTTTTTTGTCGCTCATCTTGCCTACATAGTGTGTTTTTTTGTTTTGCGCAGCAACGCCAACAATGTTGCAATACCAAACAAGCGCAATACTCTGCTACTTGGATTCGCTTGTTGCCTAATAATTGCTTTTGCTTTTGTGGTCGCGCGACACATCTTGCCTGCCACAGAACAGCTATTTTTCCCTGTTTTGGCCTATATCAGCGTTATTTCCATAATGGGGGTTACCGCCATTCTTGTTGCTCGCTCATGGCTTATAGCATTGGGAGCAATAGTTTTTGTGGTGTCCGATACGATATTGGCACAAGCCACATTTATGGACCCCATTACCTTGTCAGAGTTCGCTGTAATGCTAACGTACTATGCCGCTCAATATCTTTTAACTCGAGGGGTTATGGAGTCGAGCCAGACAACATAGACAGTGTACTAAGGGCTTTATCTACATCCTTAGAGGGTATGAATATATGGTCATGAAAATAGGCTGCCACGACATTGGCACTTATACCGGCACGAGCCAATGCGTTAGACATGGCAGCAGTCATGCCGACAGCCTCTAAGCTAGAATGCACTTCACATGTAATACAGCGAAATGTCCCCTCATACGACAGTCCCAATTGACGGGCAAGCGAGACATCAATAATAAGTGTCACGCCTTCTCGTTCTTTGAAGAGCCCCGTTGCCCGCTCAAGCAGTGTCGAGGTCACTTTGTCTTCAGCCAACGAAACAAAAACAAAATCCTCGTCACTTGCCACGGGAGACAAACCGCGTAATAACGTGTTTAAATTTACTTCGCCGACCATATCGTTTCCTTTTGAGATCAGAGTTTTCTTGCTCTGATACGTTTACCCTTTATTTTTCCTTCACGGAACTGAGCCATTGCACGTTTCACACTTCGCGCTTTCACCGCAACAAAGCTCATGCTGTTCTGAACGGCTATTTTACCTACATCATCACCGGGGATACCCGCATCCTTGGTCAGCGCTCCAACCAAATCTCCGGGTCTTAGCTTTTGCTTTTTTCCGGCGCTTAACGAAATACACGCAAAGTCGGGCTGCGTAATTTTGTTTTTATGAAAGCGAAGGCTTTGCGCACCTTTTAACGAAATATCACTTCCTTGCAAGACTTCAATTTTACGTAAGAAGTGTTCTTCTTCATCAGACACCAAAGTAATAGCCATGCCGTGAGCACCTGCTCGCGCCGTACGACCAATACGATGTATATGTGTCTCTGGCTCTTCACTGACTGTGTAGTTGATAACACAGGCGACATCGTCGATATCCAAACCACGTGCCGCCACATCTGTGGCAACGAGCACTTGTAACGCATCACTGGCAAATTGCATCAGCACCGAAGTACGAGCGTGTTGCTCCATATCGCCTTGCAGGCCCGCTGCGCTGAAGCCTTCCTGTACCAGCTCATCAACCACTTCCGATACCTGCACTTTACGGTTACAAAAAACAATAGCGTTCTTTGGTTGATAATGGGTCAACACCGCTTTTAGTGCTTGAACACGTGTATGCGCTAAAACGTTAAAACCAAGCTGGGTTATTGCGGGTTTACTTTGTTGAGATTCTACTTTGCAAGTCACCGGTTGGTTTGTGTATTGCTTCGCCACTCTTTCAATTTGCTCGGTATATGTGGCAGAGAACAAGAGTGTCTGTACTTGACGCGATATCTCACCAAAAATAATGCGCAAGTCATCTTCAAACCCCATGTCCAGCATACGGTCGGCCTCATCCAACACGCGCAGCTTCACATGGCTGAGGTTTAGGCGACGTTTTTCCACGTGATCCATTACACGACCGGGTGTACCAACAATAACGTGAGGACTGTGCTTAAGTGACTGAATTTGAGGGCCCATCGGTTGCCCGCCGCACAAAGTGGTTACTTTAATATTTCCAATCAACTTTGCGGCCATTCTAAACTGCTCTGCAACCTGATCAGCTAGCTCTCTTGTAGGGCAAAGTACCAGTGCTTGTGTGGTAAACTCGCTAACTTCTATACGCTCAAGCGCTGGAATAACAAAACAAAGCGTTTTACCGCTACCCGTTTGAGCTTGACCTATAATGTCTTTACCCTGCAAAGCATCCGGAAGCGATTGCGCCTGTATGGGCGATAACTGATAAATGCCTTGCGTATCTAGCGCTTTCACAATCGCGGGGTTTATATTCAGATGCTTTATTGTTTCTACTGTCATTAATTTTTGTTCCAAAGGTGAACAACACCGTTTTTGGTATGATGAGCGATGCCGTGCTGCTGGGAAACCATTTGGCTCCAAGCGGCCAGCTGTGCTTTAAATGCTTGGCTTTTTCTCACTTTTGCTGCGGCAAGCTTGAGCTTCTCTAGAACCAGTACGCTAGTATCTTTACGCGAAAGCGCAACATAGGCAGTCGTTACTTCATATTCACTCACCAATTTTACTCGCTTACATTCGTATTTACTCGGATTACATCCAAAGTCGACAGCACCTTGAGAACCAAAGATAACATCTATCTCATTGTTAAAAAGTGCCTCAGCGAGATCTTGCCAAGAGTCGAAGCCATGAACTTCAAAGCCATTTTTGAGCGCGACATTATACCGATAATCTTCAAGCAATGTCCCTATTCGATACGACTTTGGCACTGCATTAAATGTAGAAATATAGGCTTTATCTATCCCAAACAGGCCGTGCAAGTTTCGCGACACTGGGGCTATCCAATGAAACACCTCGTCTCGTTCCTGCGTTCGAACTACAGAAAACACCATAACATTTGATTTGCTCATTGCTTCTTTAGCTATGCGTTTCCATGGTGCTGAGAGTATGGCTGGAGGCGTATCTACTTGGTCAAGTACATCGCGGACGAAATCAGCAGCGATCCCTACCAGCTCACCGCGCTCGCCAAGCTCAGAAAACAACGGCACCAAATCAGCAATGACCCACAAATCACTTGTATCAGCGGGTAATTCGCCCTGCAAACTTATCGTCCCATGGGTAAGAAGCGCGTCAGGAAATCCAGTATTGATTGAGTTGATGAGGGTCTGCGCGAGCGTATTAAAAGCATCTGAGGTTTTGAAATGGCTAATGCGCTCAGACAGCGTTTCAGCAAGAGGGGCAGACGCTGTTTGTTTTACTAACGCAATATAGGTAAGGCCCACGCTGCCATTTTGGGCACCTGCGTTTGGCGTACAGGCTGTTTCAACCGTTAAGCAACGATAAGCCGCAATTGGAGAAAGCCAAAAATAGTCCTGTTCATTGTTATTAGTTCTCAATAAACCAAGTGTAACGTGCGGTATGTTTTCAGCTTTTGTTTTTGCATTTCGTGCAACAAGTGTGAAATCACTGCTTTCTAGGCTGGCTTTTAACAGCGACTTTGCATAATTTTCTAACGCTGAGTATTGCGATTCGCTAAGCGAACTGCGCTGGTCGTTCTCACTCGAGAACGACAGTATGTGCGCTTGCGCTTGCGCTTGCAGTGCAACGCACCACAAGCAACCAATAATTGCTGTACGAAAAGCTAGGCCTTTTGAAATGCCTTTTGCAACTTCCATCGTAAAGATTGCCCCGCATAAAATGGTACCATGTCGGTGCCATCTGCTAGGGTAACTTCTTCAGGCACCGTCCACTCTTGTCTTTCTAACGTCATTGTAGTCGTATTTCTGGGCAAGCCATAAAAATCAGGACCATAATGACTCGCGAAGCCTTCAAGTTTGTCAATAACACCGAGCTGTTCGAACACTTCTGCGTATAATTCGATGGCAGACCAGGCGCTGTAACATCCCGCACAGCCACACGCATTTTCCTTTTTGTGTTTTGCATGCGGCGCAGAATCGGTGCCAAGGAAGAACTTCTTATTCCCACTTGCTACCATCTCACGAAGTGCTTGTTGGTGGGTATTACGCTTTAGTACAGGTAGACAATAATTATGCGGACGCACACCACCTACTAATAGATCGTTGCGATTCAACAACAAATGTTGTGGTGTAATCGTTGCACCAACAAAATCACTGGCCTGCGCAACAAAGCTTGCAGCATCTGCCGTCGTAATGTGTTCAAAGACAATTTTTAATTCAGGAAACGCGTCAACAATCGGCCCTAAATGAGTATCGATAAATGCCTTTTCACGGTCAAAGATATCGATATGGTGCTCAGTCACTTCGCCGTGAATAAGTAACAGCAAACCTTGCTCTTGCATAGCTTCAAATACTGGATAAAGCGCTTGAATCCCTTTTACCGCAGCGTCTGAATTTGTCGTGGCACCCGCTGGGTATAACTTACATGCTGTCACACCGGCGTTTTTAGCATCAACGATATCTTGTGGTGTGGTTTGGTTAGTAAGAAATAATGTCATCAGCGGCTCAAAACTGCTGCCGGCAGGCCTCGCTGCTTCTATTCTCGCCTTGTAAGCCATTGCCATCTCGGCATTTACCACCGGCGGCACCAAGTTTGGCATAACGATAGCTCGCTGAAAACAACGCGCTGTAGCGGGAACGGTTTCCGCTAGCATTTCGTTGTCGCGAAAATGAAGGTGCCAGTCGTCAGGGGTGGTAATCGTAAGCGTTTGCATGCCTTAACTCTCTCAATACAGAATGATACAACAGGGTTTGTGGAATAATAACACAAGGGTGCAGGTAACGTTACTGTGCGCTATGTTCAACCCAAATGAGCTTTTCAGTGTCGTAGCCCGCTTGCTTTGCAGTAGACACTAGTTGGTTGATGGTAGACCGTGGTAAATTCGGCGTTCTGGCCAATATCCATAGGAAATCCTTATCGGGACCCGTGACCAATGCATACTGATAGCCTTTTTTGTCCAGGTGCATGACCACATAACTGGCGTAAAAAGGGCCAAAAAATGATACTTTAAGGTGACCAGTAGAATCGCTACCTACAAAATACGCTTTTCCTAATGCCTCATCCCAGCTACCGTCTTCTTTCGAAAAGCCTCTGTTTACAACGTTAACCCCACCATCTTCACGCATACTGTACGTGGCGGTTACCTCACTAAGTCCTTGTTCAAAGCTGTGGTCAAAACGTGCGACTTCGTACCATGTTCCCAGGTAACGAGACAGGTCAAAATCGTCAACAGGTTGAACATTATCAGGCACGCCTGTACATCCGGAAAGCACAAGAAAAGCGGCCAGAACCACGCTCCACCAACGGTTATATTTACGCATAATTTATTCCTCACTCAAGCATATTGCTCTTTGCTAATTTTACTTATTCACTGTTTTATTTCAGGGGCTATCGCGCTCTAATAGGCGCTATCTTATGACCACCCGACAAGTAGGAAAAACACATGCAAGCATACTTTCCAAATGCGAGTCGCCTCATCTACGGCTGTATGGGCCTAGGTGGAGGCTGGAACAATAGTCCAGCAACCAAAGCAGACGTCAATCAAGCGCGTACCATTATCGACAAGGTACTTGGACTAGATATCAATGTCTTCGACCACGCTGACATCTACACATTTGGCAAAGCCGAACAAGTGTTTGGCGAAGCATTAAAACAATCCCCTACCTTACGCGATAACATGATTATTCAATCAAAGTGTGCAATACGCTTTGAAGATGAGTTAGGACCAAAGCGCTATGACTTTTCAGCTCAACATATAACAGCGTCTGTGGAAGGAATTTTGTCGCGTCTTCATATAGAACAATTGGACATTTTGTTGCTTCATCGCCCCGACCCACTAATGGAACTCGACGAGGTGGCCGGCGTGCTTCAGCAACTCAACACGCAAGGCAAGATAAAGCATATCGGGGTGTCTAATATGCACGGGCACCAAATAGCTTACCTGCAATCGGCATTGAGTTCGCCTATTGTGGCCAACCAGCTAGAAATGAGCTTAGCCTTTCGAGATTGGCTTGAAGACGGTGTTACGACAAACAGCATTGCCAACAGGCAAACGGGCTACGCTTCTGGCACCATAGAATACTGCGCGATGAATAACGTTCAACTTCAAGCTTGGGGTAGTTTGGCGCAAGGCAGATACACGGGCGCAGAAACGCAAAATGAACACGATCACGCCACGGCGAAACTTGTTTCGTCATTGGCTGCACAATATCAAACTACGCCGGAAGCCATAGTATTGGCATGGCTAATGAGGCACCCAGCTAAGGTACAGCCGGTTTTAGGTAGCACTAATTTGTCTCGTATAGAAGCAAGCCAGCGTGCGGTAGATATCTCGCTATCTCGTGAACACTGGTATATGCTTTTTGAAACAGCTCGCGGTCAAGAAATGCCATAAGAAAGGAGAGCCACCATGCTAAAAGGGTTTCATCACATTGCCGTCATATGCAGCGATTACCCGCGTTCAAAGTCATTTTATACCGATGTATTGGGTTTTAGCGTCATTGACGAGAACTATCGAGAGGCAAGAGATTCGTATAAATGTGATTTGAAACTTCCTGATGGCAGTCAAATTGAACTGTTTTCTTTCCCTGGCGCACCTAAACGCCCCAACAGACCCGAGGCTCAGGGCCTTCGACACCTAGCATTTAAGGTTGAAGACTTAGACGAAATGGTGGCTTACCTTAAAGAGAAAAAAGTGGAAAGCGAGCCTGTGCGAGTCGACGAATACACAGGCAAGCGCTTTACGTTTTTCCAAGACCCTGATGGTTTGCCACTTGAACTTTACGAGCTTTGAATCATGCGTACCTCGCGCTGTGGAAACGGAATTTCCACACTGGCGCGTTGTAATGCACTAAAAATTGCCTGATTCAGCGCATAACGCGTTTCAAAGTGGCGAGTAGTTGGAGCCCACACGCGCACGCCAAAGTTAATGCCGCTATCACCAAAGTTATCGATACCTATAGCAGGGGCTTTTTCACGAGAAACGCCTTCAACCGTTGAAACAGCGTCAGCAATAATCTGTGCAACCTGTTCAGTATCGCTTGAATAAGCGACGCCAATTTCTAACTCAATCAACATTTGCTCAGCAGAATTTTGAAGAATCTCGCCCACGATGAGTTTGTTTGGAATCTGGATATGGACATTATCTTCATCGATAAGAATGGTATAGGGCAACATGACCTTATCAACAACGCCTGACACACCCTGTACTCTCACGGTGTCGCCCACAACAAATGGTCTTGTGATAATAATGGTAAAGCCAGCGGCATAATTGGCAAGCATACCCTGTATGGCTAAACCGGCTCCCAAGCCCACTGCACCTAAGGCAGCAATGAGCGGTGTAACGCTTATACCAACGTTGCCCAGTGCGATAATAATGACTATACCCAGTATTACTAGCTTACTTGCACCACCAGTAAAACGACTCAACGTGACATCAATGTCACGTTTAACCATGACATTTTCTACCACTGCACCAATTTTTGAAGCAAGCCACCACCCCACCAAAAATATGATGATGGCGCCAAAAATTTGAAAACTGTAGGTGATGGCAAATTCAACGAGTGTGTCGTACAGCACCTGTGCTTGTTTGAGTTCTTCCATATTGCGTGAAATGTAAAGCCATAAGAGTGCTAAGAGGATAAACAACAACGGTTTACTTCACAATCTGGAAACGCGTTATCGCCCTAAAGCGTGTTGACCTTTGCGCCGAGTTTTTCAACAAAGGCCAACGCACTCGCATAAAGAGATAACGATAAAAAGACGATTAGCCGTATTCGCTAGCTTCGATTTCAGCAAGCCTTTTTTGAGTGGGGTTATAAAAGTAATTAAATGCTAGTCCAATGAATAAAACAGCAGCAAATACAGTTGCTACCATAAAGCCGTATTTTGCATCGCCTCCGTTGGCGTCGCTGACTATCCCCATCACAAAAGGGCCCGTTGCCGCGCCTGCGGCAGTAAAGAAGAGAATGACGCCAGCAACGGTTCCATGTTGATGCTTGGGAAAACAACTGATGCCTTTGGAGTTAAATGTAGGGTAAATCACCGACATAAAAATACCGGTTAACGGGAATAAGAACAGTGCCACATGTTTACCGCCCCATAGCCCCACCGCAAAACACGTAACAATAGCACCGCTAAAGAGCATGAGGACTAACGCCCAATTAAAATGAGACATCATCCAAATGCCTACGAAGCGTCCCGCTGCGCGAAGGACAAAAAACGCCGTGACCGAGTAAACGGCAAGCGTTTGTGTAAAACCTTCGCTGTAGCAATTGTAAGTGGCTTTAAGCGATGTAGCATCACACACCAAATAACTCGGCATCCATACATAAATCGCGCTTTCGGCTGCAACATATAAGAACGCACCGACAGAAAAGCCCAGCGCATAGGGGTTTTTAAGTAATGCCAGACTTTGCACCAAAGAGACCTTGTTGGTGCCCTCTTTTTTGTTGCCTGTATAACGTGGGTAGCTAACCAACAGCGCGCCGACAATAAGCACCGTACACACACCACCAGCAATAACATACAGCCATTGCCACGCAACGCCCTGATGAATTAAGTAAGCAACAATTAAAGGACCTATAATGGCACCAACACCAAAAAAAGCCTCTGCCCCATTCATGGTAGCAGTATGCTGTTTTGTTGATGTAGATATATCTCCAATTAACGCTAATGCGCCAGTTTTAAACACTCCGACGGCGACACCAGATAAGCTCATTAAGCTAACGATGAGTACAAAGTCGTTTGCGATGAGAAAGCTGTAACAGGCGACTCCAAAAAGGGCAAGGCCAATAATTATGGTTGGCTTTCGACCTAGCTTATCTGCCAAGAACCCAAGAAATAGACCTGATAGCGCTATTCCGAGCATCGGCAGCGAATGCATTAAGCTGGCCTGTGCATTGGTGACCGAGAATGCCACTTTCACTTCTTTGATAATTTCACCCACCGAGTCAGATGTCATTGCAAACATCATGAACATTAGGTAGGTCAACCATCTGATAATTTTACTGTTTGGATCCTGCTTAGGCATAGAGGCTCTCTCAATAAATTCGCTTGTCATGACTTCTTACACCAGCACTTAAATGCTTTAAGACATAACAATAAATACATCTATAAATTTATTTGCTAAAATTACTTAATCGTTTAAGATGAAAGTTAACAGAATTTAAACAGCCTGTAAACCTACCTCTTTGTGTAGGGTTATTTTGAATATGTGTTGGAGTGATTTATGAATTATGCGGCTGACAGTCAACTGTGTTTAGCGCGAATCTTGGCATCTACTGATTTGTCTATGCTGACAAAGAAAGATGCAAAGATATTCACTGGTAGACTACGCACGTATTTCCCAGCATTGTTCAAAAAATACACTCACGTTTATGGTCATCAATACGACTGCTACTTTCATTTACAGAAATTGGTTGAGTTGTTAAGAGACGGCGTTAAGTGCAGAAAGCCCGCGTTAAAAAAACTTGATGAGCAACGTCTGAAACACCCTCTTTGGTATCGCGAGCAAAATCAGGTAGGCATGGCGGCATACGTAGACTTAATGGGACCAACGCTCAACGATCTCCACGAGCGTATACCCTATTACAAAGCCTTGGGTATAACATATTTACATCTTATGCCCCTATACGACGCGCCAGCTGGCGACAATGACGGTGGCTACGCAGTCAGTGATTATCGCAAAGTTAACCCTTCACTCGGCACTATGGCTGAACTTGAAAAACTTGCTGCTGCACTGCAAAAAGAAGGCATCAATCTTGTTCTTGATTTTGTGTTTAATCATACGTCTGACGAGCACCGTTGGGCACAGGCAGCTCTAGCGGGCGATAAGCAATATCAAAATTATTATTACTTATTTGATGATCGTGAAATACCTGATCAATTTGAAAATACGCTGCGTGAAATATTTCCCCAAGTGCGTCGGGGCAGTTTTACCTACAACGACAGCATGGAGAAATGGGTATGGACAACGTTTAACAGCTTTCAGTGGGATTTAAACTACAGTAACCCCGAAGTCTTTAATGCGATTACTGCTGAAATGCTGTTTCTTGCAAACATTGGCTGTGCAGCACTGCGTTTAGATGCACTGGCCTTCATTTGGAAAGAGATGGGTACAAACTGCGAGAACCAGGACAAAGCCCATGTACTTATTCAGGCGTTTAACACCTGTTTACAAATAGCGGCGCCTGCTGTTGTCTTTAAGTCAGAAGCCATCGTGCACCCTGATGAAGTACTCAAATACATTGATAAGGACGAGTGCCAGCTATCATACAACCCTTTATTGATGGCGTTACTGTGGAACTCACTGGCTACACGTAAAACGCGTTTGCTCACGCGCTCAATGAAAAAAAGTTTTGCTATTTCAGGCGAATGTACATGGGTTAATTATGTCAGATGTCATGACGATATAGGATGGACTTTTGATGACGCAGTTGCTCAAGAGCTGGGGATCAGCCCCTTCGATCATCGCTATTTCTTGAATCAGTTTTATACGGGTCGCTTTGAAGGCAGCTTTGCCAATGGAGTACCGTTTGCGGAAAACCCATCAAATGGCGACTGTCGAGTTTGTGGCTCGCTAGCGTCTTTATGTGGTCTTGAAGACGCACTAAAAACGAAGAATAAAAACGCTATTGAAGAGGCGATTAAACGTATGCTGCTACTTTATGGTATTACGTTTAGCATCGGCGGCATTCCACTACTTTACTCCAGTGACGAAATCGCCAAACTCAACGACTATAGCTACCGAAACGACGACAACAAAAAACACGATGATCGTTGGGTGAATAGAATCGCCGTAACCCCAAACGATACAGCGTTAGTGCTTACACCTCCTTCCGACTTAACACTGCAAGAAAAAGCAAGTAAAACGGTTTTCGACGGGTTGCAGGCAATGCTCTCGATTAGAAAAGAGCATGCGGTATTTGGTGATGCTACAACTACAATCCTCGAGACGGAGAATCCACATTGCTTTGCATTTTTACGCAAGAATAACCAAGGCGATAAGCTACTGGTGTTATGTAATTTTAGTGATCATGTTCAGCACCTCGACCACCAGATACTAAAGACTATGGGCAACGGACCTAGCATTGATTTACTTACTAACAAGGCAGTTGCTAGCGCTAATGACCCCCTTACCCTCTATCCACTTCAGCAAATGTGGCTACAGATGAAGTAGCCACATTTAAGCGCAAGCTATGCGTTTAAATGAAGTAAAAAACACTACACTTCGAATTTAATCTCTATAGCGGCCAATCACTTACCATGTTTCTTGCGTAATTGCCTTTCATTACCCATATCTAATCTATAATTAAGGTGTGGGGTATGAATATCAGCAGTGTGCTTTTATGCATTTGAGTAACACGCACACAAGGCAAAGAAGTAATGTGCGCTTACACATCATACGCAACCTAGTCAGTACCACAGAACGCAATACTGTGTCATATGGATATGAAACATGTTAACGGAACAAGCTATGCAAAGTGATGATACGTTAGAGTATATGTGCCCTCACTGCGGCACAATTAATGAGTTTAAGTTAATGGCACTTCGTGACATGTATCACGAGCAACAGGAGACCTGCGCCGGCTGTAACAAAAAGCTAAGCCTTACCGCTGCCGATGGCATTGGTGGGCGGGTAAATTTAATTGTCGACTCAATCGAACCCGATAATGCAATTAAATAAACTGTGTTAACGCCAATAAAAAAGCCGCTTTTAAAAGCGGCCTTTTTGTTTAGTATTGTCCCGTCCTGAAATACGTTGACATAAAGAGGACTTCTTTATGACAACTTCAAGTAATCAAAGACCTAAGCGCACACAGCGTGATTACACCTTAGCTTTTAAATTGGGTGTAGTTGAGCGTGTGGAAAAAGGCGAAATGACCTATAAGCAGGCACAAACTCACTTCGGGATACAAGGAAGGTCGACGGTACTAGTTTGGCTCAGAAAGCATGGTAGACTCGACTGGTCGAAACCATTTCAGCACCCACTTATGCCAAGTTCAAAAGAAACACCAGCCGAAAAAATAAAACGCCTCGAAAGAGAATTAGCTGACGAAAAGCTCCGTAATAAAATCCTTAACGGAATGGTAGATATTATGGATAACGAGTATGGAGCGGGTCTCAGAAAAAAGTACTTATCCGGTACGTCTGGCAAGCCAAAACAAGAAAAGAAATAAATTTGGCGACAGCATGCCGGGTTGTGGGAATATCCAGACAATCGGTTTACCAGGCTGTTTCTCGCATGGAATGCAGAAGAGCAGAGCTTTCGATAATTAAAGGTTGGGTACTTTATTGGCGCAAGTATATGCCGCAAATAGGAACACGTAAGCTCTAT
>CAYVST010000066.1:0-19921 GCA_964454185.1 uncultured Alteromonas sp. | reverse complement strand
TTCACGCGGTTTATTTGTGTCATACGAAGAGCGTCATCAACTTGATGACATCGTACGTAATGCTACAAAGCGAAAAGTAAAAGTAATTGTGGTGACTGACGGTGAACGCATTTTGGGCCTGGGAGATCAGGGCATTGGTGGAATGGGGATCCCAATTGGTAAGCTATCGCTTTACACTGCATGTGGTGGCATAAGCCCAGCATATACACTTCCGGTTATGCTTGATGTAGGTACCAATAACGAAAAACTCTTAAATGACCCTATGTATATGGGGGCCAGACATCCACGTATCGGGCAAGAAGAGTACGACGAATTTGTCGATATGTTTATCAAAGCCGTAAAGCGCCGTTGGCCTGAGGTAATGATTCAGTTTGAAGACTTTGCTCAACCCAATGCCATGCCGCTACTAAATCGTTATCGCAACGAAGTGTGCTGCTTTAATGATGACATTCAAGGTACGGCAGCGGTTACCTTAGGGACTATTCTGGCAGCCTGTCGCACAAAGCAACAAAAGCTGAGTGAGATGAAAGTAGTGTTTGTTGGTGCCGGTTCTGCTGGCTGCGGTATTGCAGAAATGCTTATTCAGCAAATGGTGTTTGAAGGCATCAGTGATGAGCAAGCGCGTAAACAGGTCTTTATGATTGATCGTTTTGGCCTTGTTACCGAAGGTATGCAAGGGCTGCGTGATTTCCAACAAAAACTTCAGCAGAAGACTGATGATCTAACGGACTGGACCTTTAGCGGTGACTACGCATCATTGTTGGATGTCATGCACTGTGCGCAGCCAGATGTGCTTATTGGGGTTTCAGGTCAACCAGGTCTGTTTACTGAACAAGTTATTCGCGCTATGAAGCAGTCGTGTGATTTACCTATTATCTTCCCTTTAAGTAACCCGTCTAGACAAGTTGAGGCTCGCCCTGAGCAAGTTATAGAGTGGACCGACGGCGAGGTTATTATTGCCACAGGTAGTCCATTTAAGCCGGTTGAATACAACGGAAAAGTGTACCCTATCGCCCAGTGCAATAACTCTTACATTTTTCCAGGCATCGGGTTAGGTGTCGTTGCAGCAAAAGCAAAACTGATTAGCGATGAGATGCTCATGGCAGCAAGTAATGCTCTGGCAGCGGCGTCTCCATTGGTGAATACGGGTGAAGGGTCATTGCTTCCACCGCTGGATGCAATTGCTCAGTTGAGTCGTGAAATTGCCTTTGAAGTGGCAAGAGTAGCCATGGAACAAGGCCTCGCGCTTGAGATATCAGATGATGCGCTACGTGCAAGTATCGAGCGTAACTTCTGGAAAGCTGAGTATCGACCTTATAAGCGTGTAAGTATCTAGTCTTTTCAGGTTTCGATAACCTCAAAAAAAGCAGGCTTAGCCTGCTTTTTTATTTCTAGAGTGGCATGTATTGCAAAAGCCAATTTTCGTTTTTTAATAGGTATTAGCTAGCGTAAGTGCTTCAACCTATCCCTTTATGAAAAGGTGTTGCACATGAGCAACATCTTTCTTCTTCATACTCACATTATTTTTCTTACTTAACTTCTAATTTATTGAAAGTTAGAGGTTATTTTCTTTTGGCACGTTCATTGTAATACGTACTTCACTTAGAAAGATTTATTCGACGGTATTTGAGCAGTGCTTCCCGTCAGTGTAGTCGCTGTCTGAACCGCTGCAGTAATAGACCGGAATTGTGCGTGAACGGAAAAGTATACGGTCAAAGACAAAGAATTCAGTGTAAACAAGCAATACAGTTTTCCACGGTTTGAAGACGATTTGCTTATTGCATGTCCTAGTTTGCGGGCAATGGACTGTTCGCCTTTTATTACTAAACCGAGCCATCTGGCTCGGTTTTTTTATGTCAGTAAACGTGAAATGCCGTGTGTTAGTCGATGTATTGAACTATACATCTTTAAAACCCGTTCTTTGTAAATATGTACTATGTACAGAATCATGGACTCATTAGTGTTGCGCCGCAGTAAGTCAATGTCTGTCATTACTTTCAATTCTTAAGGACTTAAGCATGTCGAAAACAGAAACGTATACGCCACCTGATGTATGGAGCCAAGCCGAAGACGATGGGAACAAATGGGCAAGTATCAACCGCCCTGTATCCGGTGCGACACACGAGAAAGCGCGGGATGTAGGCGAACATGGTTTACAGCTTTACTCGCTAGCTACCCCAAATGGTCAGAAAGTCTCTATTATGCTGGAAGAGTTGTTAGCGGCCGGTGTTGCGTCGGCCGACTATGATGCCTGGCTTGTTAACATCGGTGAGGGTGATCAATTTTCTTCTGGCTTTGTCGAGGTTAATCCCAATAGCAAGATTCCTGCTTTAGTTGATACGACAAACACCCCTGAGACAAAATTATTCGAATCAGGTTCTATTCTTGTCTATCTTGCAGAAAAGTTTGATATGTTCGTTCCGCGAGACCCACTCGCAAAAGCTCAATGCTTTAACTGGCTTTTTTGGCAAATGGGATCTGCGCCATATTTAGGGGGGGGCTTTGGTCACTTTTACAGCTACGCGCCATATCCCATGGAGTATCCAATTAATCGTTTCACAATGGAGACAAAGCGCCAGTTGGACGTACTCGATAAGCATCTTGCTAACAATGCATTTATGGCTGGTGGTGAATTTTCCATTGCAGATATCGCGATTTGGCCGTGGTACGGAAACCTCGTATTGGGCAACCTTTATGATGCAGCTACATTTCTACAAGTGCATGAATACACACACTTACTGAGATGGGCGCAACAAATCGAGAAACGAGAAGGGGTCCAGCGGGGGCGCATTGTGAACAGAACGTGGGGAGAAGACGGACAGCTTCCTAATAGGCACAGTGCAAGCGATATTGACCAAGCGCTTGCTAACAAATAACAGTGACGTAACGCGGGCTGATAGCTCGGCCCGCGATGACGCTATATAAGTTCGGCAGTGCTTTTGATATACGCTTTTTGTAGTGGTGTAAAATCCCAGTCCTCAAAGATTACGCGAAACTCGTAGTCACCCACTTTTCCTTCCCAAATCGCTTTCGGTGCTGCACCCCAAGTTTTCATCGACACAAGTTTACCGTGCAGACAATGCAGAACTTGCTGCTTTTCGCCATTTGCGGTTACACCGTGGTATGAGTTTGTAATGATCGTCCCAGGCTCGCAGTCCGCATCAAAAAAAATGAAGCCACGAAACATGCCCTCGGCATCAATAGTGATCAGAGAAGCATAATGCTTATTTTTGGCAACTCTGCGAAGTGCGGGGAGATCTCCCTCAACATACTTTATTTGTAGTCGCGACGTTTCGTTGTGCCATTGCCAACCACGACTTCCCATATAACTAAGCTCTTGAGCTTTAACGCTACTTTCTCTCAAAACGCGATAAGAAAATATGCCGCTGGTTATTACGATAACCAGTACGAATAAAACGGCAGCAGAGGCTTTTTTCATGGCGATCCAGCAGGGTAATTAACTACACAAATCAATACTACGTAAAACCAATGAATAGGGTTCCGGTGACGGTTAAGGTTAAACAGAATTTAATGAGCAGTGCGAAACCTTCCTAAATTGGGTTTTTTGATTAAGCCAAAGTCTGTTGATATTGATAATAGATTAGAGTAATCAGTTTAGTTTGATTTAATTGAATTAACTGATTGGGGATAATTCAAACATACCCGATGAGATCACGCCGTTGCGTCGCTTCGATAATGCTACAAAACGGCAATGTTTAATCAATAGAAATGAAGGAATTAGCTATGAGTAAGTGCCCATTCTCTGGTTCAGAACAACAGACAACGACATTGACATCGAGCAACGGTGCACCTGTTGCTAATGACAATCAAAGTCGTACCGCAGGAGCGAGAGGCCCTGTAACATTTGATAACCACTATTTATTTGAAAAGCTAGCGCATTTCAATCGAGAGCGTATTCCGGAGCGCGTAGTACATGCTAGAGGAAGTGCAGCTTACGGAACATTCACATTAACCAAAGATCTCTCCAACTACACTATTGCTGATTTTCTTCAAAATGAAGGAAAGCAAACAGACGTGTTCCTGCGATTCTCCACAGTAGGGGGAGGGCAAGATTCAAGTGATTTTGCGCGTGACCCGAGAGGCTTTGCCGTCAAGTTCTACACCGAGCAGGGAAACTGGGATATGGTAGGCAATAATACCCCGGTCTTTTTTTTACGAGACGGTATTAAGTTTCCTGACTTCATTCATAGCCAAAAGAAAAATCCGCGTACAAACTTACCCGATCCACAAGCGGTATTTGAATTTTGGGCGAACAACCCACAATCATTGCATCAATCAACAATTTTAATGTCAGATCGCGGGATCCCAAAATCATATCGCCATGTAAACGGCTATAGTTCGCATACTTTGAGCTTTTGGAACGCAAGCGGTGAACGTGTTTGGGTTAAATGGCACTTTAAAACCAACCAAGGTATTAAAACACTCACAAATGAAGAAGCTGCACGCATGCCGGCTTTTGGCGCACAGCAAGATTTAGTGGAAAGTATAGATAAGGGCGATTTTCCGTCTTGGACCGTTAACGTGCAAATTATGACGGAGGAAGAAGCGCGTCACTACCACATTAATCCCTTCGACGTGACAAAAGTTTGGCCGCACAATGACTTCCCATTAATTGAAGTTGGCCAGTTAGAATTGAATCGGAATGTTGATAATTATTTTGCCGAAACCGAGCAGGTCGCCTTTGCGCCGAGTAATCTTGTGCCAGGCATTGGCGTATCGCCCGATAGAATGCTGCAAGCGCGTTTATTAGCGTACCAAGACGCGCACCGTTATAGAGTGGGGGCAAACTTTAATCAAATTCCTGTGAATGCACCTAAATGCCCAGTACATAATTATCAGCGTGATGGGGCTTTTGCCGGTGTGAATCCTAACTTGGCGGGTAGTGGAGCAAACTTCTATCCGAATAACCGTGCAAAATATGGTGAACCAACTGAGCAAGCGCAGTATCAAGAACCACCTATGCCACTGGAGCAGGACGCATGGCTCGATATCTTTGATAATCGCGATGAAGACAATTATTCACAGGCCGGTGATTTGTATCGCATTATGAGTGAGGACCAAAAAAATCAGCTGGTGAACAACATTGCTGATGGGTTAAGTCAAGCAACGCAAGATGTGCAAGAGGCCATGTTTGTGCAATATGACTTAGCCGATTCTGACTACGGTAAACGTGTTCGCAACGCCGTAGCCAATCGCAGCTAGTGCTAACAATATAGCTAGACTGCTTGATATAGACTACATGGCCAGCAATCATAGCGCTCACCCCTTCTTATGAGGAGTGAGTGCTATTGCGTCGCAACTAGCGCATAAACATGCAGCCTAATGGCCTGAAGCGCGCGCTCCTTCCAGTTATTCCATGCTATGCGATTACTAATCTCATGTTGATTAAGCGTAATGTAACCGTGATTGAGTGCCCAAATCTGCATGGCGATATCTTGTTTTTCTTCTACAGATAGGTCCTTTTTAACCAGAGTCGCGGTTAGTTTTGTTAACGTAATAAAGGCTTTTTGGCCGGCTGCAATTGCGTCATCTGAAGGCGTGTAGTCTTTTACATTAGACGCAAAAATAAGACGGTAGTGAGCCGCGTGAGCTTCTGAAAATGTCAGTATTCTTTCGCAGCCGTTAATTACTCTTTCTGCGGGTGTATTGCCAACAGCGGCATTCATTTCTGCTTCTACCAGCTCGAAACCTTCGATATAGAGCGCGTCTAAAATACCTTGCTTACCTTTGAAGTGGCTGTATATGCCAATAGTCGACATACCCGCCCCCTGTGCAATGGCGCGCACACTTAGCGCGTGGGTTCCGCCCTTTAAAAATAGCGCTGAAGCGGCATCGAGGATCCGTTGTCTTGTCTCTTTTTTCATTAACACTGCATTTACATGTTGCGCAATATAACAGCGTTATGTAAAGTGGCTTATAACACTGTTATATTTCTTGGTTCAAACATAACCTGCCTGACCGCAGGTTGATATAAGGACATCATATATGAAAGTTGAGCAATTAACTTGCGATTATTTAGTAGTCGGTGCGGGTGCTGTGGGCATGGCGTTTGCCGATGTACTGTTGCATGAAACCAACGCTAACATATTGATTATCGACAAACATGCAAAGCCTGGCGGTCATTGGAATTTGGCCTACCCATTTGTCACACTACACCAACCTTCTGCATTTTATGGTGTGTGTTCAAAAGAATTAAATCGAGGTGTTATCGACCAGTGCGGTATGAATGAAGGGTTAATGGGGTTGGCGTCTGGACAAGAGGTCAGTGCTTATTTTGATGCCGTAATGAACGAAACCTTTTTGCCAAGTGGTAGAGTGCAATATTTCCCGCTGTGCGAATATCACGGCGAAAAGCGCTTCACTTCATTGGTTAACGGTACACAATACGAAGTCACCGTTAACAAGAAGATTGTAGATGCTACTTATCTAAATACTAATATTCCGTTAACCCATACGCCAAGCTTTACGCGGGATAACGATGTTGCATTTACGCCCGTTAACACGGTAACAATGCATGCCAATGGTTATGAAAATTATGTTGTTGTGGGCGGTGGGAAAACCGGTATAGATACCTGTTTATGGTTGCTGCAAAACAAGGTCTCGCCAAGAAATATTCACTGGGTAGTCTCTCGTGATGCGTGGATGTTAAATAGAAAAAATACCCAGCCACTAGAGCGCTTTTTCTTTGACGCTATTGGTGCTCAAGCCAATCAAATGGAAGCAATTGCTCAGTCTGAGTCAATAGAAGATATGTTTGACCGACTAGAGTCGAGCGGCGTGCTGTTGCGACTTGATAAGTCGGTAAGGCCAAGTATGTTTCATGGTGCAACTGTTAGTGAAATGGAGCTAGAGGCACTGCAAAAGCTAACATCCGTTGTGCGCCACGGCAGGGTAAAGCATATCTCAAAAGAAGCATTGGAATTTGAGAATGCTAGTTGGGCAATGCCTGAGAACGCCCTAGTGATAGACTGCTCGGCATCAGCCATCACCAACTTAGACATTAAACCTGTATTTAGTGGTGACACCATCACGCCGCAAACAGTACGTGCATACCAACCTGTGTTTAGCGCAGCGCTTATTGCGCATGTGGAGGCCGCATATAGCGATGAGCCTACCAAACTGCAACTCACTCAAGTTGTTCCGTTACCAAATCGTGACATCGACTGGCTACCAATGACTGCGGCCATGTTGCGCAATATGCAAGTGTGGGGTGAAGATCAATCGCTAAAAGCGTGGATCCACAACTGTCGTTTAGACGGATTTTCCAGAATAGTACATGGCGTTGACAAAAATGATATGCAAAAGATGCAGGTGTTGGGACGTTTAAAAAATGCGGCCGGACCAGCTATGCAAAAGCTATTGACGTATATACACGGTCTTAAAGCCGCTGGGCAACTTTAAAAGTGATGGGAGCATTGATGAAACAGTTTCAAATTGATAAGGCTGACCCGTCTTGTTTTAGGGTATTGAACACCGAGCTAACGCATTCTACAGACGTTGATAAAGCTGCAGATGACGTGGTATTTAAGGTCGAAAGGTTTGCGTTTACTGCCAATAACCTCACTTACTATATGGTGGGTGAGAAATTGGGTTATTGGCAGTTTTTTCCCGCACTGGATAATGACGATGAACAACGTTGGGGTGTAATTCCTGTGTGGGGAGTTGGGCAGGTTATACACTCTAATAACGATGCTGTTGAAATAGGTAGCCGTTATTTCGGGTATTTTCCCCCTGCTGATTATCTAGAAATGAGCAAGGTAAAGATAAGCCATCACACCCTTATTGACTGCAGTGCGCATCGCTTAAAACTGCCACAAGGTTATAATATGTATCGGCCTCTTCCTTCACTTCCTGCAAAGACCAATGACGACTTCGTATGTAAGCAGCGTACTCAAGAGAACTTACAAATGTTACTGTGGCCGTTATTCGCCACGTCTTATTGTTTATATGAAGTCGTCCTTCACGTACCTGCACCTCATCGTAAACAATTGCTGGTGCTTAGCGCTTCAAGTAAGACGAGTTTGGGGTTGGCTTTTGCATTACATCGAGCAGGCATAAAAGCTACGGGAATAACCTCACAAAAACGCGTTGAAGCATTAAAGTCATTAGGTATCTACGACGCAGTAATGAGTTATGAGCAGCTCGCCACATTACAGCAACAGCCTACGATAGTCGTTGATATGTCTGGCAATGCTCAAGTAAAAACAACGATAAAAGAACAGCTTGGTGATCATCTTACAAAATATATCAATGTTGGACTTACGCATTGGCAAGGTATTGAACCAACTAACGACGGCGATGCGTTTTTCTTTGCGCCAACGCACATACAACAACGTATGAGCGAAATTGGGGCAGCTGAATATCAAAAACAAAGTAGTGAATTTGTGTTTAGCGCTATTACGTGGAGCACTAGCTGGTTAAACATTAAAGAATGTGAAGGGTTAAATGCGTTGAACGATGATTTGCTTGAGCATCAACAAGGGCAAATCCCAATAAATGAAGGGAGAATTTACACACTTTAGACAGAGCGATTAATACTCACAATAAGCCCATAATGTGTCAGTATTTTATACATAACAACACATGTTAATTATGTGTAAATTAATGATTTTCTTGTATATTATGGGTTTGCGGTTATGGCTTAATTATTGCTAATACTCGCGCATAGTTAGTAAACCCACATAATTTTACTGTGCAAAAATAGGAATTGTAAGCAATGCGTTCAGTAGTACTGCTCATCTTAGGTGTTTTTTTGTTAGGTGCTTCCAGCGCTAAGGCTGCTGATAATTCCGGCGCATTAAATAGCTACAACCTAATTCTGTTAGAAGATTACAATTTTTCGGGCGGTGATGTTCAAGGTAAAACTTTCATCGGTGGTGATTTGAATGCAAATGGTCGCGTTGCAGAGTTTGGTAGCCGCCTTGCTAACACGAATACAGCCATAGATGCAGTGACGATCGTTGGCGATGTGAATGCTAATGGTATTCGTGTGCTTCGCGACAACAACCTTGTGTACGGTGGTGCACTTAACGCTTCAACCGTAGAATTAAATGATGGCAATGATGGGCAGCTAATCTACAATCCAGACGTATCTATTGCAGCGATTAAAAATGAGTTGCTTTCTGACTCAGCATATTATTCAAGCCTGGCTGGCAACGGGAATTTCAGTAACGGTGTTTTCAACTATACCGGCAGTGATGAACTGGCTGTGTTCAATGTGTCAGCTGCAGATGTTTTCTCTCAAAATAGCAATTTGAGTCTGCAGTGGGGAGCTGCTCAAACGGTCATCGTTAATGTTACGGCTAGCGACTTTGCTGGCGGCAACATTGTCATAGGCGGTGGTGTGAATCTTAACAATGGTTTTACCCAACAAAGTGCCTTTTCAAATATCTTGTGGAATTTCTACGATGCAAATAGCATCGACTTTAATGGTATTGCAATGAAAGGCTCGGTGCTTGCACCGTTTGCTGATACAAGGGACGGCGCTTCATTTGACGGCACGTTTGCTGCGAACTCTTACACGGGGGCACGTGAATTTCACAATTTCGTATTTAATTACGAGCGCCCTGACGACACGGTAGAGGTGTCAGAATCTAGCACGATAATGCTACTTATTTGCGCTTTAGCAGGTGTATTCTTAAGGCGTAAGCGCATTCGCAAGTAAGCGACGTGACTTTCCGTTTAAACGCACTTTTTTGGGCTGCAGCACTGTCTTTTATGATAGCGGCTGTGCCCGGTGTTACTCGTGCAAATGAAAACACTTCTTCTGATAATTCTTACGTTAATGTTGAGTATGACGCTGCCGTTCAAAGTTATGAGGCTGGCAACGATCAACAAGCGTTTGTTCACACAAAAAACGTTTTAAAAGATAATCCGCAATACCTTCCCGCTCGAATACTGCTTGCCACTTTGTTTTATGACAACGGCCTTTTTGAGCAGTCGCACGCTGCCTATCATTTGGCTTTTGAACAGGGGGCAGATTTCACCCTGATTTCCAAAAACTGGTCAGTGGTATTGTTACGCTTGGACAAAAGTGAACGCTTGCTGTCTATCGATTTTGCCGAGAAGTTGAAAGGGCAAGCTGTTGCCCAATGGCGAGTTGCGAGAGCTCAGGCTTGCCTGCTACAACAGCGCCGTCTTTGCGCGAAAAGTGAATACGAGGCTATATTGGAAGCGACGCCTGGCAACCCACTGGGGCTAAATGGTTTGGCGCTTTTGGCGATAGATGAAAAACAATACGACAAAGCGAGCTTGTTACTAGAGCAGTCAGCGACAACGTCATCGACGCGTGCTGAAACACTATGGGTAAAGGGAAAGCTTGCCAAAGCACTCAGACAGAAAGAAAAAGCACAGCAGTATTTCAAGCAAGCTTTTTTACTGGCGCCTGACAATACCAATATTGCACGAAGCTTAATCGATGCCTATGTATCTTCATCTGACCTCGATGCAGCGATGATGTTGTCTCAAGACCTACTGATTCAAGCGGAAGACGATTTATACGTTATGTTTGTCAACAGTTGGCTAACACGACAAATGGACGCGTTGTCTGACGTTCGCCCTCAGCTAGATAAAATTGCTCAGCGCCTTTCAACTTTGCCCAGCGAGCTTATGGTAGCCGAGCCATCTCTACTTTACCTTGGTGCTATGGTGGCGCTCATGCAGGGTAACTTTGAACAGGCAAAAGAACACTTTACGTCCTACAAAGCACACGGCGGTGATGACATACAAACGGCGATTCTGTTGTCTTCCACTTATATGTCGTTGGGAGATAAAAAATCGGCCATGGTAGAGCTTGAAAGTCATGAAGATGCGCTATTGGAAGATCAGCTTCAACAGTCGATTTTGTTAGGCGAGTTATATCTTCAAAATAAGCGAAGTTTTAAAGCCGTTAACTTACTTCGCAAGCTCTCAACGCGTTATCCAGGAAACCTTGATGTTGACTTATTTAGCGCCAATGTCGAGCTTGCTCGAGGTAATCGATTACGCGCTGCATCACAGCTCTCAGCTTTAGTCGAACGCTTCCCGAATAACAAAAAAGTTCTTACTGCTTATGCTTTGTACTTCCTAGACTCAGATGATGACAAAAAAGCAAAAGAAGCTGTTACGCGCCTTCACAACCTTTACCCTGACGACATTGTAATCAAGAACATCTACGCTGCTTACCTAATACTGACAAGCCAATTAGAAGTCGCGAAGCGATATATAGAAGAGGTCCTAAGCGTTTCGCCACAGAACTTTGCTGCGCGTTATAACAGCGCAGTAATCGCGTTTAAGGAATCTCGAACAGCCGACGCCAGAGCCTTGCTAAAGGCGTTAGAAAATCAAAATGGCGAGAATGCGCAAGTCACGTTGCAGCTGGCGAATATCGATATGAGTGAAGCACGCGTCGAAGATGCAATCATTCGCTATGAAATGCTTCTGAAAAAGTACGGGCCAACGCTAAGCGTTACTATGGCAGCGGTTGCTGCATACAATCAATTAAATGATTACGAAAGCGCGATAAACGTACTGCGTAGTCTTGAAGCAAAAGAGCCTAATAACGCCATTGCCATTACACAATTGGCCGCTTTTTATCTCAAAACAAACGAATTAAGCAGTGCTAGAACGATGCTCTTGAAGTTAGAGCTTATTGCTCAACTGCCCGTTAATATTCTTATTAGTGAGTCACAAATGTGGTTTTCTTTGGGAGAGTATGACAAGGCCATTGGGCGAATGGAGATTGCTAAAATACAAGCTAGTCAGAATCTTAATGTGCAGTTACAGTGGATTAAATTACTACTAGCGACTAATGATTTAACGCGCGCAGATTCTGAGTTGGCCGTACTCGATAAACGTTATGAAAACCACCCTTTAGTTATGTTTAAGAAGGGAGAGCTGGCGCAGCAACAGGGAAGTATAGCGCAAGCCAAAGACCTATTCACGCGTATTCTACAAAGAGATGATGCCTTCGATCTAGCGCTCGCGAAACTCTATTCGCTAAGCGTGAGCAGCAATGATTTTTCAGCTTTCTTACCGTTAATTGAACGAATTGTAGAACAACACCCAACGCGTTATTTTTCACGCAATCTATTGGCTCAGTATCACTTCTATTACGGAAGCAGCAAAAAAGCGCTAGAACATTATTCGATGTTAATAGACCGCGTACCCGAAGTGAATAAAGCAGCGTTACTCAATCGTCTCGCCATTTTGTATTTAGAGAGCGATATTACTAAAGGCCTGAGCTTTTCTAGTAAAGCTTATGCATTGAGCCCTTCAGATCAAGATGTACTTCATACCTACGGTTGGGCACTGACATTAAACGGCAACCCTGCACAAGCATTGCCCATCATTCGCGAAGCGTCAGTGCGAAATGCAACGTCAAAACCGTTGAAGTATCATTTGGCTTACACGTTAGTTGAACTTGGAAAGCGGGATGAAGCGAAAAAGATACTTCTTAAGTTGATGAACTCGCCTGAAAACTTCAAAGAGCGCGAAAGCGCGGAGCGACTACTCAGCACGTTATAATATTAAGACTGCTTGTAAACTACATATAGTTGTGGTCTAGCACCTTTAAGTAGCAGGGTATAAAATCTTGCGGCAAGCAATTGATGGTACAACCAATACGCTAAAGAAAAGTAGTGCTTTCTTGATAAGTTCGAATAACTTCACTAACCACATCTCAGGAGGCACTACAAAAATGACCAGACCTTGGGGTGTTTTGATACGTAAGTCCATATTTGTGGGCAAGAGTAAATTAACATAGCTAAGCCACATTGTTATACCGTACAACACGATCGCCAGCAAAATTAGAAACAGACAATAGCAAAAGATAAGACGCAGTCTATGTCGATTGAGACATGAAGTTGGTAAAAAAGAGAGAATTAACAGCAAAAAAGTAGGTAACCCTAGTGACAGCAAATTGAAATTGCTTATTTTTTGTCGTGTTTGGCCAACAGCAAGGTTTGGAATATAGCTCTGGTCAGCGTAAGGAAAGCTAGCTCTGAAGAGGTTTGAACGTTGCTCAAATAGTTCACTTTTCACGTCATAGTGAAACCATAGGTTGTGTTGGGAGTAGACGTGTTCTAACCAAACGGCATTAACCTTTACTCCAACTACACTCATAAGTGGGCCTAAAACTAAATCCCAAATAAAGAAGCAAGGAAGCAACCACAATGCTATTTTTAGAACACTTCTTCTATAGCTTCCCATTATATTAGAGATCTGTCTGAGTGAAGAGTGATGGACGTCTGCTTTATCTTAACGATCCACGTTAAGACCCATATCGCTGTTGTAGTAATCAGAAAAAATGGCGCCCACTTTTCATGTACAACATCAAAATAGTCTTGGTGCTCAATTCTAGTGTATAGCAGTAAACAGACTCTTATTAAGTTAATGAATTGAACTACTACTATAGATGCGACGATAGAAAGAGTGGCCTCTTTCCATGTCGTTGAAAAAACAGAAACGGTTATACACGCTGTGATTACATATTCGATACCAGAGCATGATGCGTCTATAGTTACACCCTCACCATATTGCCCTAGACGAATTACATTTCCTTTTAGATAAAACTCCGGGTTGATTAATACCAGAGACGAATGCAACACCTTGGCAATAGCGCCGGCGAACTCATTTATTAAACCAATTTCTTCAAATCGTTGCTCAAACGCCAAAAGCACCGTCATTAGTGTAAATATCATGAACAGTTTAATGCGTTCATTCTTGAACATAGCCAAGTTCATATTGTCACTGTAGTTTATCGACTAATTGTGAATAATATCGGGTACTATGCTGCACAAAATTTACTTCCAGACTATTCAATGATGGCATTTTTTGGAAACGCCGAAACACCGGGTGCAGCAGCAGCTGGTATGGTTAAAAGCGGCGACAACACGTAAATCGAACGTGAGGCATTAGAGTTTCCCGTCGCTGACCAATTGGAATTACTGGTATCAGGATCCCCCACTAAACATCCAGTGCCAGAATAGCCTAGCGTCGCACCTGCAGAACGGTCCCCTCTCTCATCAAAGCCTGTATAAGCAAAGTTACCTGATTGATAAGCGTTACCGTCTTCGTCGAAGTTAATTGTATTTATCAATGCAGTGCCGGCTCCATTAGTGGATCCGTCAAATAAATCAGTTCGATCATTCGCAACAAGCTGGAGCATTGTATTGTATATTGGGCGGTCAACAACATTATTAAAAGCAGGCCCAGCGGCGGCAACAGTATCGGTTATAACGCCTAAAGCACCACTCCATTCGTGAATGTAAAGAGATTGCCAGCCAGTGACACCGCTGGTTACAGACCCTGCAGCCGCAGCATCACTTCCGTGGCTGTCGATATCCGCAGTATTTAGAGTGGTACAGTGATTTTGATTCCGGCTGGCATTCGCAACAAAAATTACAAAATACGTGTCGCCTGGGGAAAGACCTGTTGGGCGAAGCTCCGATGGTGCATCCAATGCAGTAGCGTCTGAGCACATAAGAATAACTAAGGCTCCTAACGTAGTCCAAAAGTATTTCATGTTCATCCCTCTATTTCATAAGCGTGGTTTATAGCTGTAATTCATCTTCAGACTTCTTACATAACTTAAACGGTCATTTTGAGTTTACACGGCTTCTGATTATCGTAGAACTAAATTTTCCTTTCCTAGCACAATCAGAGTTCAGTTAGATAAGGGCTCAAGCGAGCGCGACGTCACAAATACTGGTGAAAGTACTTTGACACCTTAGGCCACAAATGCTGACACTTTCGCGAGAAGAATTTCATGTGTCCAATCTCTCCAACGCTGTGATCCTGAGGGTTTAACTCTTCTACTTCGGCATTCATGTTGGGAAAAACGCTTATCATGTCATGCACATTGGCAATGTTAGCAATATCATCGTCTGTGGCCAGTAACCACTTTGAAGGAAGGGCAATGTTATCGTAATGATGCGTTTGCACATCTTTGCCAAACGCGGTTTTTACATAGCCTGTGCCGTTACACCACTGTTGCCATTGACGTGCCACCTTTTTGGGAAGCGGTTCGCCCATGCCAACCCATTGTGATTTGGTGTGACCGAACAACAAATTACTAACGGGAATGTAAAAATTCATAAAGAAATGCGCTTTAATCAAATAGCTCTTTCGCATATTGCGTAAGCTACCAGAGGAGCTGCCAAAATTACAAAATGCTGTTAGATCATGAACGTTATGCATTAGGCCAAGCAGCTGGCCGCCGGCGCTATGACCTACCAAGAAATAATGTACGTTTGGAAAATGATTCTTGAGTGTTTCCAGTACGGCTGGCATATCTTGCTCGCCCCACTTTACTAACGACGCGTCGCTACTCCGAATGGGGACACAGGCTGATTCTCCGATGCCGCGGTTGTCGAAAGTAATTACCCCAAAGCCTTGTTCACATAAATAAGATGCAAAAGCACTGTAAAACTGACGTTTTATACCGGTAGCAGGACCAATCATGATTGCCCCTTTGGCCGCTGAATTCGGTGAATACAAGGTTGCTGCTAAACGGGTATTGTCACTGCACGTAACGGCAATATCTTGAGATGAAATAGCGTTCACTCTGAAACCTAAAATAACTATGTTGCTTACTGGTCTAACCAGTAAAGCGTTTTATGAGAAAAATTGCAATGGATGAATTATTTTATTGCTTGATGGGAGTGTATAGATTGCTGACCAGCCCAGTGCGAGACAGGAGCAGGTTTGCCAAATAAGTAGCCTTGAAATACCGTTACGCCCATCGCTTCTAAGGCATCGAATTGGGCCATGGTCTCTACACCTTCAGCGACTGTTTGCATGTGTAGACTTTTCGCCAAATTGACGGTCATTTCAACAATTTTTTTGTGCCTTTCTGACGTTTCAATGCTTTCTATGAATTCTCTATCAATCTTGAGAACCGAAGCAGACATATCGATAAGCTGAGAGAGTGACGCGTGCCCCGTTCCAAAATCGTCAATGATAATGGTAGCACCTACATTGGCCAGAGATTTAAGGCGGCGTTTGGTTTCATTGTGGCTTGCAAGTGCCGATGTTTCAGTAAGCTCAAGTTTGATTTGCTGGCAAAGTGCAGGGGTTTCTGAAAAGCGCCTAAGCAGTTTTTCATAGAACACATCACTTAAAAGCTCTGGTCCAGATAAGTTGATTGCCAACGGTGCAAACGGTAGGTGTTCTGGCCAAGCAGCAATAAGGTCGATGGTGCCATCAATTATTTTTTGCGTAAAGAGTATTTCCCAGCCGTTTTCTTCAACGACGGGAATAAATTGAGCGGGCTGAAGTACCGTATTACTCACGTGGTCGTTTAGTCGGGCAAGTACTTCATAACCAATTACTTTCTTATCTACAGCAACTTGTGGTTGAAGAAACAAAGCCAGACAACCATTGTCAATTAACGACTTCACCTTATCTTTATGCTGCGTATTTTCTCTTATCGCTCTTACCGCATTAGCGCTAAAAGGGGCAAAAGGCATTTGATAAGAGCATTGGCTGAGGGCGATAGTGCAACACTCTACCGCAGTGTCAGGGCTTATTTCTTTTGTTGGTATGGCGTAACCTGCACGCCAGTCAAGCTGGAAATTTCTGTTTTCATTGCCCAAACTCAACACGCTGTAGCGAGGGAGGTGGCGACTCAGCCAAGTCTCAATGTTTTGTTCAGCAAGTTGAAAGTGGGAAAGCGTAAAGAGAAATTTAGCGCCTGGAAAATGATAGAGTTTGACAGAAGAAGGCAGTGTTTCTTGTAGCTGTAGTGCTACATCTCGAAGTACATCATCTCCCACAGTATGTCCGTATTGCAGGTTGATATCACGTAGGTTGCTGAGCTTAAGTAGCACCACGTGTTTGTTTATTATCGTTTCTTTCTCGTCAGACTTGCGCCAGAAGTTATGATTCTTCAAAAGCGTCAACTCATTGATGTAAAGTTTCTCGAACTGCTGTTTGCGAAAGGCGTCCAGCTCGCGAGCACTTTTCTTGGTAGAGGAGATATCGTGACAATGAACGAGCTGCTTTTGGTGATGCCTGAGGCTAGCAAATTGCAATACAAACTCACAATCGGGGTTACCTTTTATAGTGGCCTGTTGATTAACACCTTTGTCGAACGGTGACGATAAAACAAAAAGTTGCTGAATATGATTTGCCGAAGCGCAGTGCTTCTTAATCAGCTTTCGAGCAGCCTTGTTGGCTTGAATTATTCGCCCTTGCTCATCACAGAAAAACGAAGGTGTGCCGCCGTTATTGAAAATTTCTTGGTATTGATAAACCAATTTGTTGAGCTTACGGCTTTGGCGAAGATTACTCGATGACTGTTTTTCTAGCGATGACATAACGCGAACAACGGCCAGAGGAATACAAAAGTTAAAAAACAGAAACAACAGCGATGCGATATAGGTATGTGTCTCGGGCAGCGTAATGTCTACCCCTGCAAGAGGTGACAGTGGTTTGTTATTAATTAGCAATATATAAGGGATAACGTTTAACAACATGACCGACACAGCCGCTTTTGTACCGTAAATCAGCCTCACAATAATAGGGAGCGTGAAGAGCAGCAAAAATCCATACCGCGCGATAGCGAAGTCGATAGTGAAAAACACAATGGAACAGCACGCCCCAACTAGCGTAGTTAAAAGACAAAAAGAGGCAAGTTTTACCTGATGTATTCTTATCGCCAACGCCGCATAGAGTAAAAGCGCAAAGCCAAAGGTAAGAAAAAGAGCATGATACATGCCCTTGATGTAAGCCGTGTATGAAGAGTGAACAACAATGGCTGAGGTGAGTATTGCACCAACAAGCAAAATAATGCGAAGAACACTAAAGCGCCATACGCTTGCATCAGTTGTATGCAAGTGCTCATTATCGAGAAGCAGGTATCGCTGTAATGTACTTTTTAGCTGGCTGAGCACTAGTAAACCACTGATTTAAAATTCTTTATTCAATACTAGAGTTTTTAATATAACCTCTAAAAAGGCGTTCGGATAGTGTTAAATGAAAGTTTTAAAGGTGTTTTCGTTACACCGGTAACGTAAACACCTTTGAATTGCGCTGAAAGTTATACAGCTCTTTCTTTACAGAAGGCAGTGCGCTGATATCCGCAGGTTCAAAACCTTGCTCCAAAAACCAGTGAGCAGTAACGGTGGTAAGCACAAAAATACGGCTAATGTTGGCTTCCTTCGCACGGAGCCTCACTTCATCAAGGATACGCTCTCCACGATTTTTACCACGATAGTCTTGGTGTGTGGCAACACAGGCAAGTTCGGCGCAGCCGTCTTCAGGGTAAAGGTAAAGTGCTGCACAGGCGATGATCATGCCGTCACGTACAATAACCACAAATTGGTTTATTTCACTTTCTAAACGCTCACGGGAACGTTTTACCAATACGCCGCTTTCTTCAAGTGGTTTGATAAGGTTTAAAATGCCACCAACATCGTCGATAGTGGCAGCACGCAGTTGTTCATAATGGTGTTCCATTACTAGAGAGCCGGTACCATCACGAGTAAATAGCTCTTGTAACAGCGCTCCGTCTTGTTCAAAACTAATGCAGTGGGCGCGCGGCACACCGGCACCGACGCTGGTGGTCAGTGCGCTAAGTACGGTATCCTCAGTGGTAATATCACCTGCCATCATAAGCTGTTCTAATTGCGGACGTTCAATGGTGCGCAGTAATCGTCCTTCGCGATTGTAGATACCGTCGAAGTTAGAAAATACAATCAGCTTGTCAGCCTTAAGTGCAATTGCAGCCTGGGTGGCAACGTCTTCATGAGAGAGGTTGAAGACTTCTCCCGTCGATGAATAACCCATGGGCGACAACAATACGATTGAACCGTCATTAAGATGGTCGTTAATGCCGGTAGTATCAACGCGGCGGACAAGGCCTGTATTCTCAAAGTCTATACCGTTTCGCACCCCCATGGGTTTCGCTACCACTAAGTTGCCTGAACAAACGCGAATTTGTGAACCGTGCATAGGAGAGTTGGGCAATCCCATGGTGAGCAAGGCCTCAACCTGAGAGCGCACAGAGCCCGCAGCATCTTTCACGCACTCTAGCGTTTGTTTATCAGTAATACGCACACCACTGTCAAAGCGACCTTCAATATTGCGAAGCGCAACGCGCTGATCTATCTGTGGTCGTGCGCCATGTACTACGACAACACGCACACCCAGACTGTTTAAAAGGGCAATGTCATGAATAATATTGGGAAAGTTGGGGTGCTCGATAGCTTCGCCACCGAACATCAATACAAAAGTTTTTCCCTGATGGGCATTAATGTATGGCAGCGAGCTGCGAAACAGTTTAATACCATCGTGATGTGCTAATACCATGTGCGCGTCCTTTACTACTAGCTCTGCTTATCCAAGTTTTCCAGCTCTTGATACAGTGCTTTCGTCACCGTTTCTTTGCTGGTGCCACCTAAAATGTTGCGCTGGTTTACGCCGTATTCCAGCTGAAGCACTGGGTAAACATCGTCTTCTATTTTGTCGCAAATAGCTTGCATATCACTAAGCGGTAAATCCTCAATTGCACAGCCTTTATCAATGGCTTGAAGCACCACACGACCAGCAATATCGTGACCTGTTCTAAACGGTACACCTTTACCTACCAAGTAATCGGCAAGTTCAGTCGCGTTAGAGAAACCTTGGGTTGCTGCAACACGGCAGCGCTCTTCGTTAAGTTGTAGTGAGTCAAGCACTTCGCTGGCAATGCACAAACAAATATGCCACTGATTGACTGTATCAATCGCGCCTTCTTTGTCTTCTTGCATGTCTTTATTGTAGGCAAGGGGCAGGCCTTTCATTGTAACGAGTAGGGCTTGCAGCGACCCAAATACGCGACCGCACTTACCGCGCATTAGCTCAAGCGCATCGGGGTTTTTCTTCTGTGGCATCAGCGATGAACCTGACGTAACACTATCGCCCAATTGCAGAAAGCCAG
>CAYVST010000065.1:0-20196 GCA_964454185.1 uncultured Alteromonas sp. | reverse complement strand
GCTATCAACCTTGCTTATGAGGCAGGTAACGGCGATACCACCTATTATTCAAGCAATAGCTTGCGGGCATTGTTACTAGCACGTATTTATGTATTTAAATTTTTGGATACTAACGATGAGCCATCCGCCCAGCGGGTGCGTGCAGAGCTTGCCAGCGCGCTACAAAGCATTGAAGATTTATTGTCTATTGTGACTGAAGGCCCAGAACACGCACTGTTAGTTGAAACCCAACAAGATATCGAAAGTTATCGACAAGGCTTTGAGCGCGTAGTCACGGTGATATATGAGCGCAATGACGCCATTAACACGATTCTTGACGTTAACGGCCCGAAAGCGGCCGATATTACCGCCAGGCTCAGCGAAAGTGTGTTCAACTCTATGAATGAGCAAGGTGATATTGCCGAAGCATCGCTAGTAAATACTCGATACATTGCTATTTCGCTGTGGCTTTGCAGCGTTTTGCTAGGCGCCATCGTTACATGGTGGTTGGCCCGTATGATTACCGTGCCTATCATGTCAGCGCGAACGGTGCTTTTTAAAATGGAACGGGACAATAATTTAACGCAACGCTTACCCGTTTTTGGCAATGATGAAATAGGCCAGCAGGCCACCAGTATTAATGCATTTGTAAGCAAGCTTGAAGGCCTAATTGGCGACATTACCAAGGCTTTTGACATACTCTCTGAGGCCACAGAGAGAATGTCAGTACTGATAAACGACAGCCAAACGTATTCGAAGCAACAAGCCGAAGAAACGGCAAATGTTGCCTCAGCAGTCAATCAGCTCTCAAGTACAGTGACCGGCGTAGCCCAAAACGCTGAGCAGGCATCAGACAGTGCAACTGCCGCAGATACCCAAGCGTTGTCTGGTCATCGCAAAATAGACGAAACACTAAGCAGCGTGAATCATCTTGATGAAGATTTGTCAGGGTCGGCGACTGTGATTGAAAGTCTGCATACCAGTAGTCGTGACATTGCATCAATGGTAGATGTCATTAAAAGTATTGCTGAGCAAACAAATTTACTGGCACTCAATGCCGCCATCGAAGCGGCGCGAGCCGGCGACCAAGGACGAGGATTCGCTGTAGTAGCTGATGAGGTTCGCTCGTTAGCCCAGCGCACGCAAGACTCAACTCAAGAAATTGAAGAGTCGGTTGCCATTGTGCAGCAAGGCGTCGAGAAGGCCGTTAAGAGTATTTCAGAAAACAAGCTATTGGCATCGGAATTGGTGGAGAAAGCCAAGTCAGCGTCAAATGCACTTGAAGAAATATCTTCGTCGGTGTCGTCTATTTCTAGTTTAAATACTTCGATTGCCACCGCGGCTGAACAGCAAAACATTGTGGTTAATGAACTCAATGTGAGTATTCAAAGCATTGATGGCAACGCCAGTGAGGTGTCGGCCACGGCCCAGCAAATCTCTCAATCGAGTGAGGAACTGAAAACACTGGAGGTTACGGTTAAAAAGCAACTGGAACAATTTCAAATAGACAGCCGGTGGTAGTTGCCCTGTGCATTGGCAACAAAAGCGCGCGAACCGAAAATCTTACGCGAATTTATACTCAATTTTTCCAGCGGATAATGTAGTATAGCCAGCCTAATAAACGAGGGCTGTAATGTATGAAGTTATCGATGATCGCTGCAATGGCAAACAACCGTGTTATCGGGGCAGACAATGATATGCCGTGGCATTTACCGGCAGATCTTAAGCATTTTAAGGCGGTGACATTAGGCAAACCCGTTATCATGGGGCGCAAAACCTATGAGTCAATTGGCAGAGCTCTGCCAGGGCGACCTAACATTGTGATTACGGGTAACAATGAATATAGCTTGTCAGATGCTACTGTGGTGGACTCGCCAGAATCAGCTCTCGAGGTGGCAAAAGCGCTAAGCCCACAGACCAATGAAATTATGGTTATTGGCGGCGGAACCATTTATCAATCATTTCTCGATATGGCAGATACGCTTTATCTTACCTTTATTGATTTAGAGGTAGCGGGCGATACACAATTTCCCGACTATGAAGCCGCGGCAACTTGGACTGAAGTGGAGCGCGAAGCCTTCGAGCCCGATGACAAAAACCCACACGGGTATTGTTTTGTCACTTTGACTCGAGCATAACGTCCATTGATAGGTGAAACGTTATAAATATAACGTTATAGCACACAGCAAAAAGCCAGCATTTATGCTGGCTTTTTGTCTCCTTTGAAAGGTAACTAATACGCGTTATTTCATTTGGTCAAACAAACTTTCCAAAGAAAGCCCTTGATGACCAAGCATATCGCGTAAGCGGCGCAATGCCTCTACTTGTATTTGACGGACACGTTCACGTGTTAGCCCAATTTCAGCACCAACATCTTCTAAAGTAGAAGGTTCGTAACCCATTAAGCCAAAACGTCGCGCCAATACTTCGCGCTGCTTAGGGTTAAGCTCTTCAAGCCATGAAATAATATTGGTTTTGATATCAGAGTCCTGAAGACTTTCTTCAGGACTAAATTCTTTTTCGTCCGCAATAATATCTAACAGCGCTTTATCATTTTCGCCGCCAATGGGCGTATCTACCGATGTAATGCGTTCATTTAAACGAAGCATTTTCGTTACATCTTCCACCGGTTTATCTAATGCCAATGCTATTTCTTCAGCAGTCGGCTCATGATCAAGCTTTTGCGAAAGTTCACGCGATGCGCGCAAATAAACATTGAGTTCTTTTACCACGTGAATGGGTAAGCGAATGGTGCGCGTTTGGTTCATTATTGCGCGTTCAATCGTTTGGCGAATCCACCATGTGGCGTAGGTAGAGAATCGAAATCCTCGTTCTGGGTCGAATTTTTCGACTGCACGAATTAGGCCTAAGTTACCTTCTTCAATAAGGTCTAGTAGTGCAAGTCCACGATTGTTGTAACGTCGAGCTATCTTCACCACAAGGCGAAGGTTACTTACAATCATGCGTTTACGCGAGGCTTCACAGCCTTTCAGTGAGCGGCGTGCAAAATACACTTCTTCTTCTGCGGTTAACAATGGCGAAAAACCAATCTCACCGAGATAAAGCTGCGTTGCATCCAAGTTTTTAGGTTGGTCATCCTGACTGAAAATAGCTTCATCGCTTTCCAGTTCAGCGTCGTTCGTTAAGGTCTCGTCAGCTTTCATATCAGCTGGCATATCGATGACTTCTAAATCATCTTGAGGTTTTGATTCTATGGCTTTCGTAGACTTACCCATGGTGAATCTCCTGCTATAAAGTTTACCTTATTGACGTATCTCCTTTTTGCGTTCTTATTATTATTTATTGTTGTTGTTATAATTTAGGCAGGTATTTCATTGGGTCTAACGATTTCCCTCTATACCTTACTTCAAAATGAAGCTTTACCGAATTAGTGCCGCTGTTACCCATTTTGGCTATTGTTTGGCCTGCAGACACCCACTCACGTTCTTTTACTACTATGGTGTCATTGTAGGCGTAGGCACTTAGAAAGGTATCGGTATGTTTGATAATGACTAGGTTACCGTAACCTCGAAGTGCATTCCCCGAGTAAACAACTTTTCCGTCTGCTGCGGCAACCACATTACTGCCTCTTGCCCCAGCGATATCAATTCCCTTGTTGCCTGACTCCGCTTTACTGAAGGTAGCGACTAACTTACCTTGCGCGGGCCATACCCACTTGTTTACTTTGCTCGGAAACCCGTTAGGCGTTTTATTTTTGACGCTTGGTGACGGGTTCTTGACAGTTGTAACATTTTGTGGGTTAACAACTTTTTCACTTTCACGATACGCCTGTGTTTTTTTGCGGTCAACCACACTTTTGTCTATAGAGGGGGAGGTCGGATCTGTTGACTGTTTGGTCTTGACCTTAGGCTTTACGGGGCTTCTAACGGTTTTGGAAGGGGCCGTGACACGTAGGATCTGGCCAGGGTAGATCGTATAAGGCGCTGATAAACCATTATATTTTGCTAAGTCTTGATAGTCATTTCCAGTAAACCAAGCAACGGCAAAAAGCGTGTCGCCGCGCTGCACTTTATAGGTATCTTGCGTGTATTCTTCGCTGCCATCTGCCACTTGGCTGTTAAGTAAAACCACAGGGGCAGGGGCGGTTCTTCCTGCACAGCCATGCAGGAAGAAAAGTAGTAGGGCAAATGTCGCTAGATAATGCGGTTGCCTTGACATGTCATCGCAGAATGAAATACGCGGCTACGGCAATGAGTACCACAGCCCATCCCAGAAACTCTACATACTGGCGGAGCTTTTGTTCCATTGCAGCACCACCCCAACGCATCAGCGCCGCAACAAGAAAGAACCTTGCGCCCCGTCCAATGGCTGATGCGATTACAAAGGGAATAAAAGCCATTTGTAAAACACCAGCGCTGACGGTAAATATTTTATAGGGGATGGGTGAAAAGCCCGCTAGAAAAACTACCCAAATGCCGTATTCTTCAAACCACGCCATAGTGGTTTCAATCTTATGGGTATAACCCCAGCTTTCAATGAGCGGCGCAAGCCATGCATCAAAAGCGAAATAACCTAACCAATAGCCCGCAATACCGCCCAGGATAGAGGCAATGGTAGTAATAAAAGCAAACTGCCACGCTCGATTGGGCTGCGATAATGCCATCGGTGCTAGCATAACATCGGGGGGAATAGGGAAGAAAACCGATTCTGAGAAGCTCAGCCCACCCAAATACTTGGTCGCATGACGATGTTTCGCCCAGCGTAATGCCATGTCATAGCATGGCTCAAAAAGCTTCACATTAGCTCTCCTGCTACAAGGGGAACAAACCGCACCGACTCTATGGTTGTGGTTTTTAGTTCACCTTCAATCCTATCAATACACAGCAACGATTGCTGTTCATTGCCAACGGGGATAATCAATCTTCCCCCTTCTTTAAGCTGATCGCATAAGTCTTGAGGGAGGCTGGCCGCTGCTGCGGTTACGATAATTGCATCGTAAGGGCCTTTCGACGCCCAGCCTTTCCAACCATCACCGTGTTTCATTGCAATATTATGAAGATCAAGCTGGTTCATACGACGCTTTGCTTGAAACTGAAGCGACTTAATACGTTCTACGCTAAACACTTTGGCAAATAGCTGTGCCAAAATAGCGGTTTGGTAACCAGAACCTGTACCAATTTCCAGTACTTTTTCTGGTTTATTCGGGCTATCAAGCAGTAGCTCAGTCATTTTAGCTACAATATACGGCTGTGAAATAGTCTGCCCCTGACCAATAGGTAAGGCCGTATTTTGATAGGCTTTATGCTTTAATGTATCGGGCAAAAAGCCCTCTCGCGGCGTACCCGCAATGGCGTTTAACACTACCTGTGAACGTATTCCTTCGTCATAAAGTAGTTGTGCTAACGCGTCTCCTTTTCTAGAAGCTCTCATGATGTTGCGTACTTTCCTTTATTTTTATTTACAGCTACGCGTGCGTGTTATTTTACGAGACAACACTCTCATAGTAACGAAACTTTGATACGCCGTCATGTCTGCACTTAACGAAGTGTTATAAACACGCTCTGTGAGCAATAGCATGGGCCTAACTATACGCGATTAACTGGGGCAAGTGTTTCTACACATTCGCGCAGTACCGACGTGGCAAAACAGCCACTAGGTAGTGCAAAAGAGATAGTAAAAGTATCCCCTTTGCTCTGCCACTGTAACTGTGAAGGCCATATTTTTATGGCACGACGTTCTTGCTCAAATCCGCACTGACTCAAAAAGTCGATAACTTCAGAATTATCTTGTACTACGTCGCTCTCTAACTGCTGCGCTTGTTGCGTAGTAAGTGTGTCGCCTTTACCCCAAAGCGCTGCCGATGGACATACGTCTTTTTCGTTGTAGCGCTCTTGTGCACGTTGGTGGCGCTCATCATCACTTTCACTGTCATAAATAAAGAAACTATTTGAACCAGACAGTACTAACGCGTCGCCGTTAACCACGTCATCAAAACAGCCTTTTTCAAGGCGCTTGGATAGCATTTCGTTAAACAGCCAGCTGCGCAGTGCCGAAAGTGCCATGGAACGCTTGTTACGGTGGCGAATAGTTTCACCGTTTACCATGCGCTCAGCCATCATCAAGTTGCCGCCGCGCTGCACTTCGCCCATGTCATTAAGGCGCATTACGCCAAAACGTTGTTCGCCGTAATAGTTGGGTACGCCGTGCTTTGCAATTTCTTCAAGACGGGCTTCAATGGCCTCGGGATGCATTACCTGACGAAGCGTAATAGTAAAGTGATTGCCTTTTAGTTGCCCGGTACGTAATTTTTTATTATGACGAACCTGCTTAAGCACGCGCACGCCTTCTAGCTCGAAAGTGCTGAAATCGAAGTCTGGCTGACCTGGAGCGTGAATACCGAACCACTGTTGTGTAACGGCATACTTGTCTTTTCTACCCGCGTACGTGATTTGGCGCAGCGGCAAGTTAACAAATCGAGCAAGCTGTTCAGCAACAAAGGCTGTGTTGGTATTGATTTTCTCAACAAAAATGAATTGATGCTCGCCTTCGCCGCAAGGCTCATAGCCTAAGTCTTCTACAACTTGAAAGTCGTCGGCTTGGAATTTAAAAATACCCGTCGACACAGGTTTATCGAAATAATACAACCAATGATCAGTATGTAGTGGCTTCATAATTTTTCCAAAAGTACTACTGCGTGAGCAGCAATCCCTTCCTTACGTCCCGTATAACCAAGTTTCTCTGTGGTCGTCGCCTTTACGTTTATGTCGTCAATGTGTACGCTGCAGTCGTCTGCAATTATTGCTCTCATAGCGTTAATGTGGGGTGCCATTTTGGGCGCTTGCGCCACAATCGTCATATCGGCATTGCCAAGCGCATAGCCTTTTTCTTTCACAACATTCACAACATGGCGAAGCAAAACACGGCTGTCTGCTCCAGCATAGGCGTCGTCTGTGTCAGGGAAATGTTTGCCAATATCACCAAGTGCGGCAGCGCCAAGTAACGCGTCACAAAGCGCGTGAAGCAAAACGTCACCATCTGAGTGAGCCAAAAGGCCTTGCTCATAATCAATCTTCACACCACCAATGGTAATGGGGCCTTCGCCTCCAAATTTATGTACGTCGAATCCGTGTCCTATTCGCATGTTGGTTGTGCCTTCTTTTACAACGCCGCGTTGCCGCGCGTCTCTAGTTTCTGTCGTAAGTAAAATTCTGCTAGGGGTAAGTCTGCAGGATGCGTGACTTTTATATTGGCAGGACTGCCGCTAATCATGGCTACCTTGTGGCCAGCCAGTTCCATCGCCGATGCTTCGTCGGTAATGTTGGCGCCTTTCTCTAGCCCGTCTTGCAATGCTTGTTTTAGTAGCCCTGCCGGAAAAAGTTGCGGCGTAAGGGCATGCCACAAATTTGTACGTTCTTCCGTATGAGCTATGATTTCCACACTGTCATTGGTCGCAAGGGCTCGTTTCATGGTGTCGCGCACTGGGCTGGCAAGTATTCCGCCCACTACGTCATCGTTATGCATGACATCAAGTAGAGCGGTAATATCTGCTTCTTCTATGCAGGGGCGAGCCGCATCATGAACCAGTGCCCAAGTATTTTCACTCAATGATGCGATACCGTTGAGTACGCTGTCAGCTCGCTCTTTCCCGCCTTCAACCACGGTTATGCGTTTGCTGCTAAGGTGAAGTGAGTCAAAATAAGCATCGTCTGCACTAATGGCAATGACTACGCGTTCTATTTTCGGGTGGCAAAGCAAGGATTCGGTGGTGTGTTCAAGAATGGTTTTTCCCCCAAGTTTTAAATACTGTTTGGGGCGGTCGGCTTGCATACGGCTGCCAACTCCAGCTGCGGGGATAACCGCAACAATACGAGGGGTCGTCATGTTACTCACTTAGTTTCTGCAGGCAAAATGCGGTAAAAAGTTTCACCTTTCTTTATTAATCCAAGCTCATTTCTGGCCCGTTCTTCAATAGCTTCTAACCCAATTTTTAGATCGTTAATGTCAGCGTTAAGCAAAGCATTTCGTTGGGCAAGGTTTGCATTTTGGAGCGCTTGAGTTTGCACTTCTTGTTTGCGATTGAAGTAATCGGGAATGCTGTTTTTGCCAAACCACAGACGATATTGCAGAAGTGATAACAGCACTAACAATACAATAGGAAGCCATTTACCTTGCAACACACATTCACCTGAGAGTTGGTTGAGCATAAAAACGCTTAAGAGACTTTCGCCTAAGCCATACACATTATGCCGCGAACGCGCGCTGAGTCAAAGACGCATCGCAGCAAAAAATGTAAATAGTTACTTACCTTGGCGCAAGAAGCCTAATACCAAGTGTTATTGTGCACTACTCTCCCTGACCAAATTTCCCTTTCAGTTTATCGAGCAGTTTATTTTTTTGCTGTTCTACTACATTGCCAATCTGTGCTTGCAGTAACTCTTGTAACGCTGCACTGTCGCCCTGTGCGGCGCTTAGCATGCTGTTTACATCAACGAGCTCGCCCGACAGCAGCGATTGTTGGCTGCCGACCATGTCACTTAGTTTGCTGTTTAACTCGTCTAGTTTTCCTTGCTGGCTATCGGTAAGTTGAGACAGCGCTGCCTGTGCCAGCTGGTTGTCTAAATCCGATTTAAGACTAAACCCAGGGTTTGATAACGTGCCGTCTAGCAACATCGTCATGTTTAAGCTGTTCATTCCTTGCAGGGCTTTTGCAATAGCGCTAGTAATATCGCTGGAACCAGTCGCTTCCATAACCAACTGCTGAAGATCAACTTCACCACCACCAGACAGCACATTGTCAGTGACTTTCATTGAGCCGTTGGTTTTCATTAGTGCCGACTTAAGTACCGCATCCAACGCATCACTGCCACTAAAGGACACGTCTGACATATTCACCCCAGCCAATTGCCATACTTGGCTTGCATCCACACCACTTTCATCTATCCAAAACTCGCCGTTAGATGTGAACGATTTTAGTAAGTCGCCCGCCGCTTCTATGGTAAATGTGGTGGGGTTGCCAAAGACTTCATGGACATTCGTAATGTTGTTCCATCTACTGGTAATTGCCTCATTTTGCCAAAGCACCGAGACATTGGCTTCTTTCACCAGTATTGAAGGCACGTCTGCCGGTGTTTCACTCTTTTCTTCTCCTTGAATAAGGGGCATGACTATCTGCATTGCTGCCATTAGGTACTCAGTATATTCCGCGGCTTTATCGCCAAAAACAAAGTACGTGACTTGAGATAGGGCAGCTTGGTCGCCAGCAATAACACCTTGAAGCAGCGCATAGTCTTCTTTCGGGGCATTCTTTAAGGCTTCGGCACTAGCGCTTAGTGCAGCTTTGGCGTTGGTAGCTTTTTCCGTGAAGGCTGAAATGCGCGCTCTGTCTGCCTGAATTTCTTCTTTTAGTTTGTCAAACGCTGCCTTTGCTTGAACAAGCGCATGCGGATCTTTGTAGTCAGTCTCTTTTAACTGCTCAACCTGTGTTTTGTAGTACGCTATTCGCGACTTATCAGGTAATGCTTTGTAGTCGTCTTTAAGCCCTGCACCGTAGGTGTCGTAAGTGGCTTTAGCTTGCTTAATTGCCTCTGTCGTCTTGAGAGGGTTGCGAGCAAGTAATTCATCGACAGTGGGCACGGCGTCTTCGGCCTTCGACTTAATTTCATCGAAAGACAGTGAACGCTCTGGTACGCGGTAAACTTCACCCACAGAAGGACGTTTCGTATCAAACTGAACTTCTAGCAGGTTAAGATTATTAACAATAACTTCGTCTTTAAGCAGAGGCGCAAGCGCCACATCAGCATGCGCTTCACCCACAAAAACTTGATTGTTTGACGGTTTATTTGGGTTGGTTAACGCAATGCCTTTTAGCGTTACAGTGGTGGGAAACAAAGAATGGTCAAACTCATCAATATTGACTTCGGCGCCATACGATTCACCAAGTTTCGACTCTAAAATTGCTTTTATAATGGTGTTGGCAAAAAGAAAATACACTAAAAAGATGACAACGAAAAAGCCACCTACCCATCGCAATATTGGTTTACCCTTGCTTTCGCCAGTCATTACCCACTCCTTGAATTGATTTGCATCTTGTGCGCTTTTGTTTGTTCAACAAAAGCAAGCTTGTATAACGTGCCGAAAGTGCCGGAAAAAAGGGCCGAATATCATCAGCATTTATACGGGAATTCAGTGTAATGTACTGGCTTAGAATCTTCCAGCCTAAAAAAAGAAATGCGGCGCTTCAACAAGAAGCGCCAGTTTTTAATCGCAATTTACAGTTTAAAGCGGTTGGCAATTTCCATAATAGCAACACAGCTTGCACGTAAGGCCTTACTGGCTGAAGCAAGCTCGTCAGCTGTTCGCAAGCCATTATCGGCTGAATCAGATAATGCGTTTATTCGCTCGTTAGCTTCGTTTGCCGCCTCTGCTTGCTGCTCTGTAGCACGGGCAATCTCTCCACTCATACCCACAATTTCTGTCATAAGCCTGTCAGCCTCTTGCAAGTTTTGGTTAGCTTGACTGGCGGTGTCCACGGTTTTATTCGATGCTGATTGGCTTACTTTTACGGCATCAACCGCTGCTTTGGCATGGCTTTGAAGCTTTTCAATCATAGACTGGATTTCATCAGTACTTTGTCCAGTTCGGCTTGCAAGCGTGCGCACCTCATCAGCAACCACTGCAAAACCTCGGCCTTGCTCACCCGCACGCGCGGCTTCTATTGCAGCATTAAGAGCCAATAAATTAGTTTGCTCGGCAATACCGCGAATAACATCGAGCACAGCCCCGATGCTGTCAGTTTGTTCAGCAAGTTCTGTTACAACGGTGCTGACACTTTCAATGTCAGTGGTAAGAGAGCGAATGTCGCTAACCGTGCTATCCACCGCCATTGCCCCTTGTTGAACGTTGCTACGGGCGCTGCTGGTATTGCGTTCTGCTGAATCAGTATTGCTATTAACTTCGTTAATTTGCGTTGTCATTTGCTCCATGGCTTCCGCCACTTGTAGCATGTTTTCGTTTTGGCTTTGCGCTTGCTGATTACTGTTTTTACTCGAATTTTCAACCAACTCAGCTTGTTGGGTGAGGGTCTGAATATTGTCTCTAATGCCCAACAACGACTGGCGCATCTTCTCTGTATACTGATTAAAATAACGCGCTAGGCGGGTAACTTCATCTTGTCCTGCCTCTGGCAAAGAACGCGTTAAATCACCTTCACCTTGTGAAATGTCTTTCATGCGTTCTGTCACTTCCTGCACAGGCCTTACAATACTGCCGCCAATTACATAGATAAGCAGAACAACTAAAACAATGCTCACCAAACAAAACACAATCATCACGTTGCGCATGTGTGAGTATTCTGCATCAAGGTTGGTAAGGTAGATGCCAGAGCCAACGGTCCAACCCCACGGCTTAAAACGCTTAACGTACGATATTTTATCTGTGGGTTCTGTTTCACCGGGTAGGGGCCAAACATAATCGACAAACCCATCGCCTTGTGATTTTACAAGGCGGGCCATTTCAACAAAAAACGCGTCGCCGTTGGCATCTCTGAAAGTGCGAAGGTCATCCCCTTCTAACGCAGGTTTAATTGGGTGCATAACCATGGAAGGCGTGTCGTCTTGAATCCAGAAATAATTGCTTCCGTCGTAGCGCAATGCCCTTACTGCCTCGAGAGCTTGCTGCTTGGCGTCCTCTTCGCCGATATCTTTTCGTGCTTGGAAGCTGCCCAGCATGGTGTGAACGACCTCTACCAGGTGCTGGTTTTCCTCGTAGGATTTTGTTTTGAGTGCGTCAAAATGGCGGTTTAGTACTAAACCCGTGAGCACAATAAACAGCAAAATTATTAGGGCAATAATAATGCCGAGACGTTGGATCAGGCTGAAATTTCTTAACCACATAGTTACATACCTATTTGCCATACAAGGCTTTTATTTTTTTATTAAGTGTAGACGCTTTTTTGTGGTCTTCAGGCTTTCATCGCTTTTTTATGAGTCTGTAAAAATAAGGCGTAAACGTACGTGGACTGTTTACTTATACTCGTTTGCAAAAACTTTGCTGGTAAGAGCTTGGCAGGAATTTTTTGTGTGCTACCATCCGCCCAAATTTGGCGTCATCGTGATCTTCAACCATAAGTATAAAGTTAAAAAGAAGACTGGTGCGCAATTGTGAAGTTTTGACTTCGCTTGTTTTTTAGCCGCTTCCATGACACCGTGGCGCATCGAATCACGGCGGGAACGCTTTTTATTACAGCTATTTCTATGAAAGGGTTGCAATGCTCATTAACGACACACTTCATACAACATCATCCCTACGCCAGCGCATAAGAGACTACTATCGCATTAGCGAGTCGGTCGCGGTGGATCAAATTCTTCCCATTGCTGAGGTCAACCCTCGTGCCCGAAGTCGTGCTTGGGAGCGCGCGCGTAAAATGGTGCTCCAGATTCGTCGAGAACAAGAGGGGCATGGCGGGGTAGACGCGCTATTAAATGAATATTCTTTATCTACCGCTGAAGGTGTTGTGCTGATGTGTTTGGCCGAAGCGCTATTGCGTGTGCCAGACCGTGCGACACAAGATGAGCTGATTCGTGACAAGCTTTCTCAGGGGCAATGGACCCCGCATCTTGGTAATTCTGATTCTTTATTCGTCAATGCGTCTGCGTGGGGGCTATTGTTCACCGGCAATATGGTGAACTATGCAGATAAGCGCAAAAAAGAACAGTTTGGCTTATTGAAAAAGACCCTCGGCCGATTAGGTGAACCTGTAATTCGCCGCGCAATGAACATCGCGATGCGTGTGATGGGTCGTCAGTTTGTTATGGGCGAAACCATTGAAGATGCGGTAGAGCGCGCAAAAGACAAAGAAACCAAGGGTTATGTCTATTCCTACGACATGCTAGGTGAGGGGGCGCGCACCATGCGTGACGCCGACCGCTATTATGATGCGTATGTAAAAGCAATTAAAGTGATAGGCAAAGCCGCTGATGGCCGCGGTCCAAAGCGTTCGCCGGGGATCTCGGTGAAGTTATCAGCTATACATCCTCGTTTTGAGTTTTCACACCGCGAACGAGCGCTGGCCGATATTCCACCGCGCCTGAAAGCCCTGTGTATGATGGCAAAAGAGTACGATATTGGTCTTACTGTTGATGCAGAAGAAGCCGATCGACTTGAACTCTCTCTCGACATTATTGAGACCGTTTTTCGTGATGAAGACCTCAACGGATGGAATGGGTTTGGTCTTGCCGTTCAGGCATACCAAAAACGTGCAATTCACGTTATTGAACATCTACGTGAGCTAACGCTTGCTGTGGGGCGTCCGCTGATGGTACGCCTTGTTAAAGGCGCATACTGGGATACTGAAATAAAACTTACGCAACAAGCGGGTTTAGACGAGTTTCCTGTGTTTACGCGTAAATCATCAACTGACGTGTCTTATCACGCGTGCGCTAACCGTCTTCTTGAGTATCGCGATACTATTTATCCGCAGTTTGCGACACACAACGCGTACACGGCATCGGTTATTGTTGAACTGGCAGGCGACGATAAAGACGGTTTTGAGTTTCAGTGTCTCCACGGCATGGGTGATACCTTATACGACCAAGTGGTCACGAAAGATAAAATTCAGTGTCGCGTATACGCACCTGTCGGTGAACACGAAGACTTGCTGGCTTACCTCGTGCGCCGTCTACTTGAAAATGGGGCTAATTCATCGTTTGTAAACGCCATCGTAGATGATGAAAAGCCAGTAGAGTCGCTGCTTGAAGATCCTGTGGAAAAAACACAGCGCCTTAAAGTGCGCTACAACAAGCAAATCAAAACGCCACGTGGTCTGTATGCGCCTGAACGAGATAATTCAAGAGGTTTAGACCTTACCGACACCAATGCGGTAACAGCGCTCAAGCACGAGCTTGAACGCTGGCAGGAATACTACAAAGTAACCAGCGATGTGCCAGCAGGTGCAACGCCAGTGCTTAGCCCCACCAATCACGAAGATATTGTAGGCTATCACCATTACGCTACGCCTGAAGATATGAAAAAAGCGCTTGAGCAAGCGCAGTCTGGTTTTGATGCATGGTCTAAGCGTGATGTAAAAGAGCGAGCTGACATCTTAAATCGCACGGCAGATGCGCTTGAGCGCCACATGGCAGAACTTATCGCAATCTGTATGCGTGAAGCGGGTAAGGTTGCTCAAGACAGCATTGATGAAGTGCGTGAAGCTGTCGATTTCTGTCGTTATTATGCGGTGCGCGCAGAAGAATTGGCAGAAGATCAGCGTTTGCTTCCTCGTGGTGTTGTGCTGTGTATCAGTCCTTGGAATTTCCCGCTAGCTATTTTCTTAGGGCAAGTTGCTGCCGCTTTAGTCACAGGGAACACGGTTATCGCTAAGCCCGCAGAGCAAACCAGCATTATTGCGCAGCGTGCTGTTGAAATTATGCATTCTGTTGGCTTGCCTGAAGATGCAGTTAAATTGGTTGTGTCTCCTGGTAAAGTCGTAGGCGATACCTTGTTACCAGATGAGCGCATTAAAGCAGTCATGTTCACAGGCTCTACGCAAACAGGCACGTTAATTTCACAAGTGCTTGCTGAACGCGGTGGTGAGCAGGTACCTCTTATTGCCGAAACAGGTGGTCAAAACTGTATGATTGTCGACTCTACTGCATTGCCAGAGCAAGTGGTAGATGACGTTATTCACTCTGGTTTCCAAAGTGCGGGTCAACGCTGTTCGGCACTGCGTGTTTTATTCGTGCAAGAAGAGATTGCCGATGACCTTACCGACATGCTTATTGGTGCAATGAAAGAACTGAGTGTAGGTGACCCGACGTTGCTGTCTACCGATGTTGGGCCGGTGATTGACGGCAAAGCCCTGAAGAGCCTTACTGACCACCAACAGTTTATGGAAGATAAAGCAAAACTGCTGTATCGCAATGAGATACCACAAGGCTTTGATAACGGTACATTCTTCGCACCCACTTTGTACGAAATTAATAGTATCGATGTTTTGCAAAAAGAAGTCTTTGGCCCGGTGGTACACCTTGTACGTTTTAAGTCGAAAGACCTTGATAACGTGCTGGAACAGATTAATGGTACTGGCTATGGCTTAACCATGGGTATTCACTCGCGTATTGAAGAGCGAGCGAACGAATTGGCGGCAAAAAGCCGTGCCGGAAATGTGTACATCAATCGCAATATGATTGGTGCTATTGTAGGTGTACAGCCGTTTGGTGGTAGAGGGTTGTCAGGTACTGGCCCTAAAGCGGGTGGACCTAACTATTTATCTCGTCTAATGGTTGAACGTGCTACACCTAAGCCATCGCATATCGATGATGTTGAAGCCACTGATTCTGCCCTTGTGGGTGATGAAAAAATCGCTGAACGCGCTAATGTGATGATGGACAAAGCAAAAGCCGTTGAAGTGCAATGGCGTCATACGCCGCTTAACGACCGTATCTCTATGGTGCGCCAGCTGCTTGCTAAAATAGCGAGAGTAGATATTGTCGACGAGCTTGCAGATGACTTAAATCGAACACTTGCCACTGCCCGTCAGCAGCTAACGAGCGTAGAGCGCAAATTAGCTAAGCCGCAAACACTGCCTGGTCCAACGGGAGAGTCAAATAAACTCTATCTTGAGCCTCGCGGTATTCTAGTCTGTTTTGCCGATAAAGACGTAACGTTCGAATATTGGTTGTTATCCATTGTTACGGCATTATCTACTGGTAACCCTGTAGTGTCAGTGGTGTCGGAGATTTTTTACGACGAAGCGGTAGAAATTCAAAATAAATTTGAATCTACAGGGGCGCCGAAAGGTTTGTTCCAAGTAGCACGTCTAGCGCATCTTGATACGTTATTGATGGACGAAGATTTGTCTGGTGTAGTGGTAGATTCAAACACCGAACGTACTGCACGTATCACAGCCATGCTGTCATCTCGTGAGGGAGCAATATTACCTGTGATTACTGCTGAATATAACGACAACCTTATTCAGCGCTTGATGACAGAGAAAACCATTAGTATTGATACCACCGCGTCTGGCGGCAATACATCACTAATGACCTTGGTCGAAGATGACGAATAAAAATTATCGATAAATTGATACGCATAAAAAAGCCAGCAGTTATGCTGGCTTTGTTTTACATCCATTCGCTATTTCGGCGTTTGCGTTTGGGCAAATAAGTCAGTAGCACGCCAAGTAAAATACCCGCACCAGCAACCATGCCTCCACGGGTAAACCACGTCACCATTTCATCTTTATTCGCGCTTTCCACCTTCGCATTAAGACGGACGAGCTCAGCAGATTGTTCTTCGTTCGATGTAGTAAGTTGCGAAACCTGCTGACGCGCATCGTTAAGCTGCTGACGAAGGCGTGCATTTTCAGATTGGACTGCTTGTAGGTTGCTTTGCGAATCCTCGAGCTGTGTTCGTAACTGAGGTAGCAGTTCTGCCTGTGAAATTGTATTTGATATAAATCGACTTTCTACCCAGCCCGTACGTCCTTCATTGTCATTAATTTGCGTGAATTCAGCGTCGCTATCGGTTTCTAGGACCGAAATAGGCGTTCCCGCATTTATCGAACCGAGTATACGATAGTTTCTCCCTGGCCCAGCATGTATGAATACGAACAGGTCGTCTTTAATATAATGTGACGAAGATGCTTCTAAATTAGCGGTATCCTGTAGCGAAAAGGCTTGAAAAGAGCATGCAATAAGGGCTGCTGCTAACCACTTTCGAATCATATGAAATCCAATTCCGAGTTCTAAACATGAAGATGGTATTGGTTGGCTGCAATAAAGGCAAGCTTGATCCTATTTTGGCTAAGTTTGCGAAAAGCGACTGACACAGGTAAGGTGTCACCATCTAAAGCTGTGCTTAGCGCAACCATGTCAGAAATAGAACTAAAATTTGTAACGGGCGAAGACGCCCATCTTGCCTTTTCTCAAAGTATTCTTCCCCTTTTTGAGAAGCACGCATTTATCGTTAAATCGCACAAAGAGATGCGGTTAGAAAACGACTATTACGATACCGATAAACTGGATTTTCAGCAGCGTAAAATGGGATTTCGTGTTCGAGGAAACGACGGGCACTACGAACAAACGCTGAAAACAAATGGCGAAGTAAGCGGTGGCCTTCACAAGCGTTTAGAATTTAACGTACCCCTTGATAATGCCAGTCCTGATTTGACCTTGTTTGATGCATCAGTGTGGCCTCAAGATTGGGACATAGCGGCAAAAAATGCGAGCCTTTCTAAGCAGTTCAGTACTCACTTCACGCGCCACGCTTATGTTGTTGAAGTGGGTACGAGTACGGTAGAGGTTGTGCTTGACTGTGGAGAGGCAAGCACCGACAAAGCGAGTTCGCCTATCAATGAGATAGAGCTTGAGCTGATGTCGGGTGATGTAAATAGCCTTTTTACTCTTGCTATTTTGATCAATAACAATATGCGGGTAAGGCTGAGTGACGTATCTAAAGCCGCCCAGGGTTATCAATTACTGCATGGCTTTAATGCGAAGGTAAGGCATCTACCAGACTTTCTTGCATTAAAAGATTCCACATCTACTGAAGAGGCGTTTTGCCTTGCGGTACAGATGGCGCTAGCCCATTGGCAGCATCACGAACACGTGTTTTGTGAGAGCGGCTCAATCAAAATGTTGGCAGAGGTCGAAAAGAGTATTCGGCTGTTACTGCAAAGCGTTTCGCTTTACTTACCCGTTCTACAATGCCCTGAGCTATTGTCTCTGCACAAAAAGCTGGTGGCGCATGCGCAAAAATGGGGGTGGCAGGATGATTTACAAAGCCTACGCTACTTGTTGTCAAAGAAGAGTATGTTCTATAAAACACTGAGTAAACAGCCTTCAATAGTGAGCTATTTACAGGGTAGAAAGGGGGGGCTACTGCATGCGCACGAGCCTGAAAAGCTGTTGTTTGATAATGACGCTACCGATATAAAAGTGCATGCCATAAAGCTTATTCAAGACAAACCTTGGCAACAAACAGCAACCGGCGCTGAGCATCCAGTGCTCGACCATGCGAAAGGGTGGCTATCACAAGGGTGGCAAACCGTTCAGCAGAGCATGCCGCTCAGTAAGACCATGGGGCCTGCCAATTATACTGCGGTTGAAATACTGTTGAGGCAGACACTGTGGAGCGGCTTCTTACTAGGCGATTTATTTGTAGAAGAGCGTGGAAACTTTCGTGCGCCATGGCTAGATTTACTTACGGGTATTGATGAGTTGAATGCGCTTCTTATGCTCAAACAGTCTATCGATGAGTCTGATGTTGAATTAAATGATGAGCTGAGAAAATGGACTTCAGAAAAGCTGGCCACGCTTATTCGTGTAATGGAACGCACGAGAAAAGTCGCGATGCAGCGCGAGATTTATTGGTAATGGCACACAGTTTCATGGATGGACAGTGTCGATGACAACAACAATGTATGATTATCTCCTCTTTATCTTGATTGCTCTGTATTTCACGGGGTTAATTAGGCTTGCGTATTTGAAAGTGAACTTAACCAGTAGGCGTTATCTTGTTGGTGCGTTTGTGTGCTGGCCACTGTTTATGTTCGATGAATGGTTGCGCATGTTTAATGCCTTTGATCTCGCTTATCTTTATGGTTTGTCAGAGGTGTTTGCCGTTGTTGCGGTAACCTGTTGTTATCGCGCTATTAAGCCAATGCTACTTGCTAATGCCACGGCGCGACGTCGTTTGTGGTGGCCAACGATAATAACGGGATTAGCACAACTTAGCATGCTGCTCATTTCGGAACAGGAAAAACGGCAGTGGTTTGCAAGCTCGCCCACGGGAGACCCATTTGTTTTGTGGCCAGCTTACGTGCCTTCTTTGTTTGCAGGGTTTAGTGTTTTGCTCATTGGCATTCTGATAACGGAACAAATTCAATTGTACCATCGTCATTTGCCTGAGCATGCGGTAGACATTAAGCGCTTAAAAACACCCCGTTTAGCGGGGGTGATGGGAAGTCTCGTAGGTATTGCGTTTATGAGTATTTTGCTAGTAACCGCAGCGACATTCGGTTTTCTTTCTGTACCGTTTTGGGAGAGTTTTCATCACTTCATGCTCGGCGGTGCCATTTTATTTGTGTTGTTTTCTTTAACTTTTGTGCGTCGCACAGCGCCTTCTCCTCTTGACCATGTGCGCCTAGAGTCTGACAAAGCGACGCCTTATGAAATAAGCAGCATCATTTCACGCGCCGAGCGCTATACCATCGAGTCGAAAATCTACAAAAAACGCTTTGTTACCATAGAAACCTTCTGCGAAGGTGCTGATTTAGATCCAACGTCACTTGCACTAGCACTGCGCCTAACAGAAAGAAAAAACTTTAGGCGCTTTATCTTCCATTACCGCCTTGAGTACGCTCGAAATGTACTGTTACACAGCGATGCGAAAGTGGCAGCCGTAGCCAAAAGGCTAGGTGTGGAGTCTGAGAAGTTCTTAAGTGAATACTTGGTAAAACATTTAAAGCACAAGTAAAGGATAGGCACCAACGTGTGCTTCTATCGTTATTAACACATTAGGCAAAGAACGCGTTCATCAGTACTCTATGGGTAAATGTTTTTCTTAAATAAAACCCTCGAGGGCGCGTTTTTATTCTCTCGCCATCAGGGTTTAATGCATCGGTTAATACTTTCCCGTTGGCGGCTTTGGGGCGAATATGAAGTGCGTTGCCTTGCCTTGAGGTAATCGACTCGACGTGCCCGGTAACGATTTGTTCAGTCAGTTCTTCCCAATCATCCTTTAAAATATGATCTTCTTCCTCACTAGGGCTCCAGTAAAAACCCGTAGCCACGCGTCGCTCAGCAAGGGGAATTTGCCTGTCTCCTTCTAATGGCAACCACAAAACCCGTTGCAATTTGTTTCGTACATTAGACGTGTCCCACGTGATACCTGGTGTCATCAGTAATGGGGCAAAACAAACATAAGTGGTTTCCAGAGGTGCAAACTGGCTATCGATGGGAATGGTTTTCAGCTCTATACCCAATTCGGGAAAATCTTGCTGTGGTTTTGAACCAGCACTGGCACCTAACCATTTTTCTATGAGCATACCTGGCCAGCCCTTGTGACGCTGTAAGTTGGCTGGAATCGCGACATTCGCCATATCGGCAAGTTCGCCTAATGTCAGGCCAGCAATGGCGTGACAGCGAGCTAATAAATCTTCTGGCGAGGAAGGAGACGTTGAAGGGGGCTGCATAAAGTTTGTAATTTTCCTAAGCGAAATGCGTCAGTGAATATTAAGACTATGATTGGAGCATAGTT
>CAYVST010000064.1:0-20350 GCA_964454185.1 uncultured Alteromonas sp. | reverse complement strand
CCTCAATGATCGCGGCGATCTATAAGAACTTCCTGGGACATGCGCCCGACTGGTATAAAAAAACCATTATTGCCTTCCTCATTGTTAACCCCATCATCTTTATGTTGGATCCCTATATAGCAGGCTGGACGCTCGTAATTCAGTTTATATTCACGCTTGCCATGGCGTTGAAGTGCTATCCATTGCAGCCAGGTGGTCTCCTTCTTATTGAAGCGATGTTTATTGGAATGACAACACCAGGGCACATGATGCATGAGATTGAAGTGAACCTCGAAGTATTATTGCTACTTGTGTTCATGGTCGCTGGTATCTATTTCATGAAAGACCTTTTGATGTACTTGTTCACCAAACTTGTTATCAAGGTACAAAACAAACTCGTTCTTTCTCTGTCTTTCATTTTTGCTTCTGCTTTCTTATCTGCATTCCTAGACGCACTTACCGTTGTGGCAGTAATCATCAGCGTAGGATTAGGCTTTTACTCAATCTATCATAAAGTGGCCTCTGGCAAAGAGTTTCACTCTGACCACGACCATACCAGCGACGATGAGCTAGGAAGCCACGACCTTGAAGATTTCAGAGCGTTTCTACGAAATCTTATGATGCATTCAGCGGTAGGTACTGCTCTGGGTGGTGTGATGACGATGGTAGGTGAACCACAGAATCTTATTATTGCTGACAAAGCGGGTTGGAACTTCGTAGAATTCTTTATTCGAATGGCGCCAGTTAGCATCCCCGTATTTGTGTGTGGCTTGCTTACCACCGTTATACTCGAAAAAACCAAGCTCTTCTCATATGGTGCACAGTTGCCATCGGCGGTTCGCCAAATACTTGTGGAATATAATGACCACATGGATAAAGGCCGCAGCAAACGTGAATCAGCGAAGCTTCTTGTACAAGCACTTATTGGTGTGTGGCTCATTGTCGGTTTGGCTACCCACATGGCGTCAGTAGGTCTTATCGGGCTCTCTGTTATCGTTCTTGCCACCTCGACTAGCGGTATTATTGAAGAACACGCGCTAGGTAAAGCATTTGAAGAAGCTCTGCCGTTCACTGCCCTGCTTTGTGTATTTTTCGGCGTTGTAGCAGTTATTATTGACCAAGGCTTGTTCCAACCAGTTATACACTGGGTGTTGTCGTTTGAAGGTGAAACACAAATGGTCATGTTCTACCTTGCCAATGGTGTGCTATCAATGGTGAGTGATAACGTTTTTGTTGGTTCGGTATACATCACCGAGGTAACCGCTGCATTAGAAGCTGGCCAGATTACCCGTGACCAATACGATATGCTTGCGGTTGCTATCAACACAGGGACTAACCTACCAAGTGTTGCAACCCCTAACGGACAAGCAGCATTCTTATTCTTGCTTACCTCTGCGATAGCGCCATTGCTTCGCCTTTCTTACGGTAAAATGGTCATGATGGCATTGCCATACACTGTTGTGCTTACCGTCGTTGGCCTTGCTGCAACGTACGTTGGTCTGGCAGATGCAACACAATGGCTTTATGACATGCACCTAATTAATCACCACAGCGCCACAGAAGCTGCTGCGGGTGCGGTAAGCCACTAGTTTATGCGCTCTCTTATTCATTCTATTAGCCAGTGGGCAGAGCACAAGTCTTCGTGGCTTGTGCTATTTGCCACGTCATTAGCACTTGAAATTGCAGCGCTGTATTTTCAGTACGGTTTGGGTTTGAAACCTTGCATCATGTGCATTTACCAGCGCACTGCCATGTACGGTATTGTGTTATCAGCACTCCTTGTGGTGATCAAAAACAACGGACTGACACGTATGCTGGGGTTTGCTGGATGGGCAGTATCTTCTGGCTGGGGGTTTCTCATTGCGAAGGAACATGTTGGCATACTAAACGCAGCCAACCCGTTTTTTGCTAGCTGCGAGATTGTGCCTAATTTTCCGTCTTGGCTTCAATTGCATGAATGGCTTCCCGCTATCTTTGCTGCTGAAGGAGATTGTATGGAGGATAGTTGGCAGTTCCTATCAATGGGAATGGCAGAGTGGATGCAGATTGTTTTCGCCGCCTACTTCATCGTTTTCGCAATTGTATTTTGTAGCCGACTGTTGGACAAAAAACCCTTTTGATCGACTTATCAATTCTCCCCTCAAGACTTCCGCCTATTCACACTGAACAAGGTCCAGTGACGATACAGCGCATCGCACAAAAACACAGCGATGCGTTGTGTGAAGCCGGCCAACAATCAATTCACCACGTAAAACCGTGGTTCGGTGCAGCGGTGTGTCCGGTCACGCCAGCACTGGCTAAGCAGTGTATTGAAAGTATGGAAAAAGCCCGAGAAACAGGCTATGGACTAACTTATCTTTTAATGCATAACGATAAATGCTTGGGCATGGGGATAATTAACTACATTAATCACACCCATCTTAGTGCTAATTTAGGCTATTGGTTAAGACCTGACGCATGCGGTAGAGGCCTGGCAAGTGCTGTTTATGAAGCGCTTAAGAAACTGGCGTTTTCGCAAATGAACTTGCATCGACTTGAATGTTACGTTGAACCTAATAATAAGGCGAGCCTGCGTGTGGTGCAGCGTATTGGGGCGCATAAAGAAGGGTTATGTCGAAAACGTATTTTCGGCAGAGATGCCCTACTCTATGCCATTGTGAATGAATAAGCTTATCGCGTTAATCTAAGTCTTCTAGCGGCCAAACAGCGATATAGTCTTCGAAGTCGTTCAAATCGACATCCGTTTCAAAAACCGTTTTATTTCGAACTGACATACCAGCAGCGTGCATTGCATGCTTTTTGCCTTTGTGCAGCAGCGGATGCCACGAAGGTAAGCCTCTACCTTCATGCAGGCGCCTGTAAGCGCAGCTTGTTGGCATGAAGAAGATATCCTTTAAATTTTCTTTGGTTAGCTTCACGCAGTCAGGCACAAGCTCTGTTCGCTTTGCGTACTGTGTACATTCACACTTCTTAGTATTCAAATATGAACACACTATGTTGGTATAGTGAATGTGCTCATTGTCATTGATATGGTCGGTCGGAGAATACGCTTCGACACTTTCATCATCAATGAACTTATGGAGACAGCACTTAGCGCAGCCGTCGCACAAAGATTCCCATTCGCTTTGTGTCATTTCTTCTAATGACTTGGTTTCCCAAAAAGCGTTTGTTCTCATGCAGCCACTACCTTCGTATTCAGTGTAAAATGGTTAATCAAAGAAATGGAGACGTCGTCCCCTGGCAGCAGTGGCCCTACGCCTTTTGGTGTGCCGGTTAACACAACATCACCTGCCTCTAGCGTAAATATAGACGACATATGTGCAATTAACGGGATAATTTTATGCAGCATCAATGTGGTATTGCCGCTTTGCCTTAGTTCATCGTTAATAACGAGTGTAAACTGAAGATCGTCCAAATTATCAAACGCGCTAATTGGAATGAAAGAGGACAAAGGTGCACTTCCATCGAACGATTTTGCTCTTTCCCACGGCTGTCCATCTTTTTTCAGCGCAGCTTGTACTTCGCGAAGCGTTAAATCAAGACCAAGCCCAATACCCCAAATAGCCTTTGCTACTTCATCCTCATTGGCATTTTTGAGTTCGTCTTTTAATAATACAGATACTTCAAGTTCGTTGTGACATGGTCCCATGTTCGTCGGTACCGCAATCGCTTCTGAAATATCACACATGGCGGCTTTTGGCTTCATGAACAGAAGCGGTGCTTCAGAAATGGTCGAATTCATTTCATTGATGTGGTCGAGGTAATTTCTCCCTATACACAGCACTTTAGTTACAGGAAGCGGGATTGGTTGACCCTTGACGTCTTTATGTTGATAGGCCATTAGTAACCTCGTTTTATTCGTTCAGAAAGATAGCCGACAGAAACGCCAAAATATGAAGATCGGTTCCACTTCATTAGCGTATGAAAATTGTCATAAACCAGGTACACCCTGCCACTTTCACCGTCTGGCATGATAAGTGATGCCTTTACATTAACACTGGGTAAAGTACTACCATCAAAACGTCTCACACCGTTATTGTGCCAGTACGATAGTGGTTTCATATTAGCCTTAGATAAACCAGATACGGATACAGGTTGAGTAAGTTTAACCTGTCTCCCCCACGTCCCCGCGTCGTTCCAGCCCTCTGATGATAGGTAATTTGCAATCGAAGCAAACACGTCAGCTTTAGTGTTCCAAATATCCTTTCTACCGTCACCATCGTAATCTACTGCATAATTTAAGAATGATATGGGCATAAACTGGGTCTGCCCCATAGCGCCAGCCCATGATCCTTTGAACGTATCAATCTCTGCATGACCTTCGTTTAATATACGGAGCGCCGCAAAAAAATTGTCTTTAAACAGTTTTTCTCTACGTCCTTCAAAGGCCAAAGATGCCAATGCTGAGAGAACGCTGTAATTGCCTTGAATCTTGCCAAAATTAGACTCATTGCCCCACAACGCGACAATAAACCGAGCTTGAACACCATATTGCTTGGCAATGGCATCAAGCAGTGATTTGTTCTCGTTGTATAACGATACCGCTTGCTTGACCTTCCAATCTGGCACGCGTGTCGCCAAATAGCTATCGAGTGTAATTTTTCGCTCAGGTTGGTTTTTGTCTGATTTAACGACGGTGGGTCTAAACTTTATATCTGAAAATGCCGAATCAACAAGCTCTGCGCTGAACCCTTTCGATTTAGCCTCGTCTTTCAACGCCAGTAAATACTTGGAAAATGCAGCCTCGGTATCGTCTTGTTGTTGTGCATAAGACAATGTTGAATGGCATAAAAAAACGGCAAAGGCCGCTATTTTCCAGTGAGTAAACACACACCAAACACGTTTAAAACCAGAAAAGCGAGACGTATTGAATAATTGATAATGGATACTAGGTAGCATGGCGCACTAAAACTTCTTGTCTGGCGTTTTAGATAAACCGAGAGATTCGCGGTGCTGCTCAAGCAAGTTATCTTCTTTTGGCGGCATTTGAAGATAAAAACCTTTGTCGTTAAGCTCATCAATCAACTTCTGTTTATCGACTAAGCCCAAACGGTCTCGCTTGTCTAGCGCAATAATAGTAACAAGCTCAGGTGAGCCAAAACGTGCCATCAACGGCTCTGGCACAGAGCCAAACTCGCCTTTCTTAGGCACGTATAAATACATGCCTTCTTTTTTTCGGGTTTTGTATACTGCACATAGCATAAAACATCTCGCCTTGTGTAAAGGATTACGATTCGTGGTATTACTTTGGAGCATCGCCCAAAAGCTTAGACACATAAGAAGAAAATAACGGTGCGCGCCAGGTAGATAGTACGTCTGGCATAAGCGCTTGCACCCTGGTTTCGTCAACAGGAAACCAATACCATTTTAGCAGTTGATTAAGCTGCTTTTTAGACGCTATAACGTCGCTGCTTACTGAATGTTGTTCTGCGATGCGCTCAACGACCGCTTTAAGATCAGCCAATGTCTTTTTGTATTTAGGAATGTCGATAAGACGCAGTACAACGGGCAATCTCAGTTTTTCTGGCGTTTGCGCATACCTAGCTCGCGCCTCTTCTATTATGGCTACGATAGCATCGCCGTAGCGTCGAATAGACTGATGATTAATGCCATTGATACGCGAAAGCGCTGATTTGCTGTCACTCAAACGCTGAGCAGCCTCGAATAAATGGCCTTCCTTAAAGACAAAATTCAGCGCTAGATCTTTTTTCCGCGCCGTGTTTAAACGCCATGCAGCTAACGCTTGTAGTACAGTAAGCTGTTCAGCGTTTAGTCGCCAACTATTCTTAATTTGCAGATACGCAAAGTCTTCCGGCATTTGAGCTCTTTTTTTCGCGGCTAGAAGTGCAATTTCTTCAAACACCCACTCTGCCTTCCCCACACTCTCTATTTCGCTCGCCAACTGCTGATAACAGGGCAATAAATACAGAACATCGTTTGCCGCATAGCTAAGCTGAGCTTCTCGTAAAGGCCGCGCCAGCCAGTCTGTGCGCGACTCGCCTTTATCAAGCGTCACGTCGCAAAGCATTTCAACGAGTTTTGCATAGCCCAGCGTTGCCCCTTTACCTAATACACTTGCAGCAAATTGGGTATCAAAAATAGGGGTAGGAATGGTGTCAAACGCCGTTAAGAACGTTTCCAAGTCTTCAGAGCAAGAATGAAGGACTTTTACTACGTCAGTATTTTCAAGCAGTGCGACAAATGGTTGCATATTATCGATAGCAAGCGGGTCTATCAGCACCAGCTGATGGCCATCGTACAGCTGTATTAGCCCCAAATGAGGCGTGAGCGTGCGCGTTCTAACAAACTCGGTGTCCAGCGCAATCGCTTGTTGGCGTTGTGCAACGTCGCACACTTTTTCTAGTTGTTCAGATGTCGTAATTAATTGATATTGCATAGTTTTGCACAGTAATAAAAAAGCCGGCTTACGCCGGCTTTTACAAACTAACGATAAAATTAGTCTCTAAGCTCCCGACGCAGAATTTTTCCTACATTGGTTTTAGGTAAATCGTCTTTGAAAACAACTTGTTTAGGTACTTTGTAACCCGTCAGATGATTACGGCAATGCGCAATTACATCTTTTTCGCTCAGTGAGTCATTGTTGCGAACAACAAACAGTTTCACAACTTCACCGCTCACTTCATGTGGTACCCCAACAGCAGCGGCTTCAACAATGCTGTCATGCATTGCTGCTACCTCTTCGATTTCATTAGGGAACACGTTGAAACCCGAAACCAAGATCATATCCTTTTTACGGTCAACAATATACAGATAACCTTCATCATCGATAGTCGCGATATCGCCTGTTGCTAACCACCCCTCTTTTAAGACTTCGTCAGTGGCTTCTGGGCGATTCAAATAGCCCTTCATAACCTGTGGGCCTTTCACCCACATTTCGCCTGGTTCGCCTTTTTCTACTGGGTTACCGTCGTCATCTAGCAGTTTGATATCGGTTGACGGAACTGGCATACCAATGGCGCCTTTATAGGCTTCAATCTGCGGGGGGTTAACTGCGACAACTGGCGAGCATTCTGTGAGACCATAACCTTCAAGCAACACCGTACCTGTTACTTTTTCCCACTTTTCTGCAACGGGACGCTGAACCGCCATACCACCGCCAAGGCCAAACTTAAACTTGCTAAAATCAAGTTCATCAAACCCAGGCGTGTTTAGCAAACCATTAAACAAAGTATTAACACCCGGTAAAATGGTAAACGGATATTTGCTCAATTCACTCACAAACGCTGGCATATCACGAGGATTAGTAATCAGTAGATTGCGGCATCCATACTTAACGAACATAAGGCAATTCGCAAGCAGTGCAAAGATGTGATAAAGCGGAAGCGCTGTAACGACAAAGTCTTCACCTTCCTCGATAACAGTTTCAAGGATGCCTGATACTTGCTCAAGGTTTGCCACCATGTTGCGGTGCGTTAGCATAGCCCCTTTAGATACACCGGTTGTGCCTCCTGTATATTGCAGAAAGGCAAGATCTGTATTGGCAATCTCAGGGCGCGTGTAGTCAAGTGATTGACCTTTCTTAACCGCCGCCGTGAATGAAGTAGTCTGGGGTAAGTTGAACGCAGGAACCATTTTCTTAACGTGTTTAACAACAGCGTTAACAATCCAACGTTTTGGCGCAGGTAGCATATCACCCAATGCCGTTAGAAATACTTCTTGCAAATTGGTCTCTGCAATAACTTCTTCTAAGGTACAGGCGAAGTTCTCAACGATAACAATTGCCTTGGCATTTGCATCATTAAGTTGGTGCTTTAGTTCACGAGCGGTGTATAGCGGGTTTACGTTTACGACCACCATACCTGCGCGAAGAATACCGAACATAGCAACAGGATACTGTAGAAGGTTTGGCATCATAATCGCCACAGCATCACCACGCTTTAATCCGCTAGCCTGCAAATAAGCCGCAAACTGTGCCGACAACGTATCAAGCTCTTCAAACGTTATAGAATGCCCCATGTTAATGAAGGCTTCTTTATCTTTAAACTTTTTAACCGACTGCTCGAAAATGTCTACAACAGACGCATAGCGTTCTGCATCAATTTCTGCGGATACGCGAGGGTCGTAATGCTTAAGCCAGGTTTTTTCCACCAAAACCTCCTTTACTTTGTTCTTATACTACTCTTATGAGCTCGAACGCTTCGTAACTCATACAACTGGTCTGATAACTTGCGAATAGTATAGGATGTGTAAAAAAAAATAAACGTCACAATTTACAATTGCTCAACAAATCGTTGAATTAATAGGCCTACATGCTCGGTATTTTCCATGTGAATGTGATGCCCGCCTACGAATTGTTCATATTGAGCATTTTTGAACCATGACGCTCTCGACGCAAATGCTTTATCCAACTGCTTGAAACTGTGCGACGCGCCTATAAACAGAATTGGGCAAACAATGGCGCGCATCAAATCTTCAGCCTGAAGGTCGGTCAAGCGTAATGTCGACTTCGTTCGTAATCTAGGGTCTGAAGACCAAAAGTAGTGGCCACCTGCATCTTGGGTTAAATTACGCGCTAATATAGGCCTTGCGTCCGTAGCCTTTATGTCAGAGACGTTACAACGCGCTTTTACTGCGTCGTCAAGGTTAACCGAGCGTAATTGGTTTCGACGTTTGGCATGACGGCTCATGATAGCCTCGCGCATCTGGCTGGCCGTCGTACTTTCCTTTTCGGTTAACGGACCACATGCATCAATGCTTATTATCCCCTTCACCCGCTCTGGGAACAATGCGGCAAATTGGGTTGCCAAAATGCCGCCCAGTGAATGCCCGAGCAAAATAACAGACTCCCAAGCCTGCTCTTCGATAAGCGCATACAAGTCTTGCAAGAAGTCTACTTGATTATACTGTGCGCCTAAGGGTCTATGATCAGACTTCCCATGCCCCGCTAAGTCAAGCGCGACAAAGCGATACGACGATAGAAAAGGACTGAGTGGGCGCAAGCTTTCAGCATTGTCCAGGTAACCATGAAGACCAATAATCACAGGGCCTTCGCTCTTGTTGTCTAACGCCGCTAATCGTATTGCTCCAGCGTTAAATTCTGTTTCAATCATCCCTTACCCCTAACGGCAAACAATCACCATCCCACATGACACTTTCTGCCATCATAAACAAAAAAGGCGGCAAAAACATGCCGCCTTTCTCCATTTATTTTTGCTGTAAACTCGAGATATTGGAAGAGCGAGCCGAGTTATTATTTTGCGTCATACGCGTCTGCGAGCGCTTGGGCATAGGAGAACGGCTTGGCGCGTTGTGATATCTGATTACGCGTGTTCGGCTAAACCCTGGATGTCCCCATCCCCAGTTTCGCCATCCCCATGGGTGATAAAAAGGACCAACACCTCCCCAGAACGGTGAATACCATCCCGAAAAACTGTTAAACGCAAACGTGTCTACGTTATAGACGTCGCGCTTGCGCCACATATGGTAGTCGTCTGCAACAATCGTCGGGTAAATATAGGGCTGCTCACCCACCATGCCAGAAGTAGGCGATGTTAAAGAACCTAAAAACGTCGCTTCACGTCCTTCCTCAAAAACAATGGGATCAACAAAGCCGTCTATTTGGACCTTGAATCGTCCAACTGTTTCGCCGTTAGAATTTGGCTTTCCGTAATGGTTAAGCGGAAAATGAGCAAGTTCAATAAACGTTTTGTCGGGTTTATTTTCTACGCCAACGATTAGCCCGCCCCACCGTGCCTTTTGGCCCTGAGCACTTGCACCTGATGTCACGGCTTTTGAGTAACTCACCAGCTGTGTTCCATCTGGAACATCAATGCTGTCGGGTACAATGGCGCAACCTGAAAAAATTACAACTGATAACAACAACAAGAAACGAGACATCACACTGCTCCTCGGAGATCCTTAGAAAAAATCATAGTACGGTTTTGTTAATGCACAGAACACCCAGCGCATTAACTATCCTCAAGATAACATTAGCATTTTTACATGCCAACAACCATAAACCTTCTATTACAAATCCTAAATTTACAATAATAAATGTGTAAACTTAACAGGAGTTAGAAGCCAACCATGACGTTTTGTTCCATTTCATTTGCCCATGTCAGCAAAATGCATCACGGTGTATTTGTCCGTGCCATCATCAGAAAACTGGCGCTAACGTAATGATGGTTGAGTGCTGGGCAGATGAAAGGCCCTTTTTGCAAAAATACTTGTAAACTGTTCTTGAGTTAGTAAGTTTACTTACGCATAAATGTCTACGCCGAACATAGACTGGACAGACTCTCGTTGCTGCTGCTTTTCAAAACTTGTATATGATGCAATGGCCTGCTGAGAATAAGCATTATTGTCTTCTCTGATAAACTGCTGATACGCTCTCGCGTTATCAGTGCCTTGTTCGTCAGGTGCAACAACCATCGCCTTTACTGACGACTGTTCCTGCCCTTTTTGTTGCTGCTGAGGGTCTTTGTTTACCTTGCCAACACGCCCTTGCTCAGAGCCTGAAGATGGTATTGAGAAATGGTTTGTAATATTCATGCAAAATGAAATTTTGCAAAAATTGTACCAGCGCCGTTTTTATGGCGCTGGTATTGATGCTATCAGGGTGAGGTGTCTGTTTGCGCTTTCTACTCTCTACCTGGAAGTTTTTTCCAGGTTACCTTATCGCGCAGGTAAACAGGTTCAACCGACACGGCGTCATACACATCACCTTGCAGCATCGCGCGTTGCGCAAGTTCAAGCATAAATCGTGCATTGGGCAAGACAACACTTGCCTGATCATTCTCAGAGTTTTGTTTTAACCACTGCACAAGCGCATTGTAAGCCGACCAACCGGTACCTGCCGCAACAAGGTTACTGTTATCTGTTTGTTGTAATGCGTTTAAGCTATCAATCGCCACCTGTGGTGGACACACTTGTTCCTCGACAACCACAGTAATACTATTTTCCGATTGCTTAAAAACTGCGAAGTACACCTCGTCCATACGCGCATCAGTAGCCACAGCAATTAAACTCGACGTATTGGTTGAGAGCGCTTCACTATTGCTCAAACTCGCCACTTCATATGCCATCGCCTCAAGCGTGCTAATACCCGCAACCTTGTGCCCCGTACCCAACGCAAGCCCCTGAATCATGCCAGTGGCAATACGCACTCCGGTAAAACTTCCCGGCCCTCGTCCAAAGGCCAACAAATCCAAATCAGATAACGCGACTTCCGCCTCTTTCAGCACGTCATCGACCATAGGAAGTAATCGCTGGCTGTGCTGTTGAGGACACACTTCAAATCGCGAGGTAACGGTATCGCCATGTTGTAATGCGACTGAACATGCTTCTGTGGCGGTATCAATAGCTAGAATTTTCATAGTTTTCTCTTACAAAATTAGTCTTCATCGATAGCAGCAAGAAAATGCTCTACCTCATCAAGGCTCCGTGTACGCTTCATGTCAGGTAAACTGCCAATGAAGGTTTTTGCATAAGGCTTGGTGACAAGCCGATTATCGCAAATCACTAATACACCTTTGTCTGAAGGGTCGCGGATAAGCCTTCCAGCTCCTTGTTTTAGTGTAATCACGGCCTGTGGAATTTGAATAACGCCAAAAGGGTTGGCGCCGCGTTTTTTCACATCTTCCATGCGAGCTTGTAGCAATGGATCATCAGGCGATGCAAAAGGCAATTTATCAATCATGACACACACTAAGTCATTGCCTCTAACATCGACGCCTTCCCAAAACGCGCCGGTCCCCATCAACACCGCTTTCTCATCAGCAAGGTAAGCATCCAGTAACGCTTGTTTAGTTGTAGTGCCCTGTACTAGCAGCGGATTATCTATTTCATCTTCAAGCTTTTCTGCAATCTCTCTTAACATTGCATGGCTGGTAAAGAGCAAGAAACAACGACCGCGACTGGCTTTTATTAGTCGCTTGGCAGTGTGCAACAAGGTTTCTCGCATGTTAAAACTGTTGGGCTCGGGCAAATAGCGTGGTACGCACAACATTGCTTGTTCTGGGTAATTAAACGGGCTGTCTAAGCCAAGGGTTTGCGCGTCTTCCAACCCCATTCGCCGCTGAAAATGCTCAAAGCCACCGTTTACCATGAGTGTTGCTGAAGTAAAGACCCAGCCCCTCGGTGGAGATGAGACAAAGCGTCTAAATTTCGCAGCTATCGACAGAGGTGTTAGATGCATGATGAGATGGCGTTGCGTAGTTTCATACCACAAGCTTACATTTTCTTGTTGGTTGTCACTAAGTGCATCAAGTTGCTCACGCGCCGCAACGACACGTTCATACATATTATCCAAATCTTTGTCGCGGCCAATATGCAGCTTACACACCTCATGCAATACGCCTAGCGCCTCAGACAGCTTTCCAACTTGAAGCCTAACGTCGTCTCTATCCAGTGCCTCAGCCCAATTACCGCGCTCAGGGTTATCTGGAAACAGTAATCGCAAATCAGATGAAATCATTCGGCATTTATCTGCAGCTTTATCTAGCTGCCCTGCATCTTTTAAAACGGTTCTAAAGAGCAGTGTGATGTCTTTTGCCATGTCGTGTATTTGGCGCGTAGATAAAGACTCGCCAAAGTAGTCACTGGCGATATCAGGTATTTGGTGTGCTTCATCGAATATGATGGCGTCAGCTTCGGGGATCAACTCGCCAAACCCAGTATCCTTAAGCGCCATATCCGCAAAAAACAAATGGTGATTTACAACAATAATATCGGCATCTAGCGCTTTGCGACGCGCTTTAACCAGGTAACAGTCTTCGTAATCGGGGCAATCTCTGCCAAGGCAGTTGTCTACTGTTGATGTCACCAGAGGTAACACTCTCGCATCTTCAGGCAGTGTCTTAAGTTCGCCCATATCTCCGGTTTTGGTGGTGCTCGACCAGCGCTTAACCTCAGACAATTGACCCAAAACGTCTTTTTCAACCAATGTCGAATTACCACCATGTTGTGCTAATCGATGAAGACACAGGTAATTAGCACGGCCCTTTAACAATGCTGTTTTACGCTTGCTACCCAACGCTTTTTTGACAAGTGGTAAATCACGGTGAAATAGCTGTTCCTGTAGGTTTTTGGTTCCTGTCGAAACAATAGCTTTGCCATCACTTAACAACACAGGCGCTAAGTAAGCAAAGGTTTTACCAGTGCCCGTTCCGGCTTCTACGATAAGGCTGCCTGTCGTATCAATTGCACGTTTGACTGCTTTGGCCATCTCAGTTTGAGCATCGCGCGGCACAAACCCTTTTATGGCCTCAGCCAGCAAGCCATCTGATGAGAAAACGTTATTGATTGTAGGCATAGTTTGAGCGCTGTTATTTCTTTTTTACCACCGGGCGCGCATTATGCCAAAAAGCGGTTTGAATGCCCAATAAAGGTTTGCGATTTTGGCCTAATGTACAGATTGGATAAGATACGAGCGCGACACAGATAGGCAAGGTGTTTACACCTTTACTAAGAGAGCCCAATAAACAGAACCAGACGTTTTATCTTTCAAAATAGGCGTCGACCAGATCCGCAAGCGCTTCGTCTAATTCTTCTTCAAATGCATCGATTTCAATATTGAAAGAATCCATATATCTGGCAGCATTCTCACGCGACAAAACCGCATTCTTTATTTGAAATTCGAGCTCAGGTAAAGACTTATCGTATCGAGGCTTTATGGTCCACCTTAAACAGTGTCCGTGCCGATCTTTTAGCTTCTGTTTAGCGAACCCACAAAACGCTTCTACGTAATCAACGCCCTGAGGCCCCAGACAGCCAGGTTCAATTCGGTACATAACCAGTAGCTTTTTATACAGAGGAAGGCGAGTTTCCATAGCGTTCATAAGGTATTAAAAATATTGAGTATGGGTAAATACTATAATTTTGCCAGTCTAAATTATCGACAAAGCATGTGTTCTATTAATGAGGCAAAGCGTGCGCGTGGGCTTCTGGTTTGTATCTCATGCGTTCTGGCACGTTATTTCTTTCCATTGCAGGGATATAAAGGCCTTCTTCAAACCCCAGCGCTATCGCTTTATTGACCACATCAAGCGCATGTAGGCTTCGCTTGTGGTGCTTGGCGAACGCAATATGGACCGTTCTTCGCTCGATAAGGCTTAAATCAAAATCAATGGACTCGTCATAGTCAGAAAGTTCTGTATCCAACAGATACTTGCCGTAACTTTCTGACATGATCATGCGGTCTACCTTGCCTAAATGTAGTAAACGTAAACCTTCTTGCGCTGTGGCAACTTCAAATACTTCTACTGATTTGTAGTGCGCCAGCAGCGTATCGTGACTGCCTATTCGAATACTCGCAACCATGGCGTTAGCGTGCGGTGACTCAACATTATAGAAGGTGCCAAAGATGCCATATCCTAGTACTTTCGAGAATTTTGCCCACTGCTCTCGCCCCTCTAAGTTCGCCGCTAGAAATAGGCCATCAGCTACCCCTGCCTGAACCAAGGTTTTCGCCCTAGCCCATGGCGCAACCGTGATATTTACCGTGTAGCCAAGCTTGTTTAAGCTCTCGTTGATAAATTCCCAATTAGCGCGATAGATTGGATAATTTGCACTGAGCATTTTTTCATGATCGTGTCCGACCGCAAATGTAATTTGATTAGCATGAGTGTGCGGAAGTATCATCAAAAACAGGGCGATAGATAGCGCGATAGGACGCCATATCATTCGATTTACCGCCGTTTGATGTCTAGAAAACACGAGGACTACTCTCTCAACTTAGCTGAATGCATCTGCATAAGTATACTACAGATAATGCGCATGAAAAGTCCCATGAAACCGGCTCAAATGCGCCTCAAACACCTTTATCACAAACGACGCAGGCGTTATGTCACGTTGTTGGCCAACCAAATTTCAAAATGCCATGGCGCTAGCACGCGCTTTGTATGCGCTGTAAAGCAGATATTTTCATTGCTATTCCAGGATGTGTAGTGCCCTTTGTAGAGCGGTTCTTCAAACGCGACGTCAACGGTATGACTGGAAAAGTTGATAATAACAAACACCTTTTCTGCGTCATTACATCGTACAAAGCTAAAAACGTTGTCCATAGAGGAATTGGGTACCTGAATCATGCGCGCGCCAAATTCACCATTACCCAGCACTTGTTTAGATTTTTTAAGTGCAATAAGCGACGTATACAAATCACCTATCGGGTCGTGACGCCATGCTATAGGGTCGCGGTCAAAAAAGGCCAGCCGTTTAGATTCACCAGCTTCTTGTCCATTGTGAATAAGAGGCATCCCCTCTCCTATTACCGATAAGGCAATACACGCTTCTAACGCATCTTTAAATTGCTCGCGCTGGGTGCCATCCCATGCATTTTTGTCATGATTACTGACAAACGTCATTCTGTAAGCGTTGCGCGGCCAACTTCTTTCATTCCATGAATAATACTTTCTCAGCCTATCTAAACTGCATTTGCCATGAGCTAGCTCATGCAGTGTCTCATTCCAACTCCATGCATAAGACATGTTAAATGCTGATTCGTGTAGGTCTCGGTTTTCCCATTCAGCCAACATAAAAACGGGCTTTATTTTATCGATAGCTGCGCGTGCCTCTTGCCAGAAATCATTGGGTACATAGCCCGCCACATCACAACGAAAACCGTCGATATCGAACCGGTCTACCCAGTATTTCATCGCCCCAATCATAAATTCGCGTAAACCAGGCTCACCATAATCAAATTCAATAATGTCGCTCCAGTCCCACCAGGGAGAGGGACGGAAATCACCTTTATAGTCTTTGGCATACCAATGGGGGTGAGTTTCAACCAGCGGATTATCCCAGGCACTGTGATTAGGCACCCAGTCGATAATAACTTTAAGCGACAAGTTGTGCGCTTGGGTCACCAGCAACTGAAAGTCGTCTTCACTGCCAAACTCCGGGTTTATTGCTTTGTAATCCTTTACGGCATAAGGGCTACCTAATTTTCCTTTTCGATTTTTTTGTCCTATCGGATGTATGGGCATAAGCCATAGAATATCGGCTCCCAACGCTTTGATTCGGGGGAGTTGCTCCACAACCCCTTTAAAGTCGCCCGTAGAAGAGAATTGTCGAGTATTTATTTGATAAATGACACTATGTGATGACCATGCTGGCTGGCAAACCGTGTAACGTTGTTGACGCACTTTCTGTTTATTCATGCTGGGCTCTCCAAATAAGCCAAGGCAACGCACTTCTGTCACAAGTTGATGAATGAATTGGCCTAGAACAGGGGTAAACTAGAGACTCCCAATATAAACACCCAAAAGCCAAAGAATATCTTTAGCCGCTGAACGGAGAATGCAAGTACAAGATATTTAGCAAGCATACCGCCCACAACAGCGCCCATCCCAGCAAATAGTACAACTTCCCAAACAACACTATGACTAACAAAGCTATGATAGGGCAATGCCGACCACACGGTAAATGCGGAAAGCACGACAGCTACAGCGATGGACATGGTAACGTTAAAGCCCCTGATAATAAGGTAAACCGCCACGAGTTCGCCTACACCAACAGATAACCACGCCGTTATCACACCGCCTATGAAACCGATAAAAGGAAGGGCCAACACATCTATTTTACTGGTATCTTTTTCGAAATGCGTGCGCTTCATCAAAGGGATAGATGAAAAAATTGCGATAGCCAATAATACCGAGAAACCGCCAAACAACGAATGTAGATTGCTAGCTCCCCCCAGCAGTTGATGCAGCAACGCATTCCCCTGTTCAGAAAATTGAGCAAACCAAATGCCACACATTGCGGCGGGTATCGAGAGCATTAACGTACTTGGTAATGCTTTCCAATATCCATCAAAACGGTGTTCCTTTCGATAATACAGCCACCACGTGAGTGCGCCTGCTGTCATACCACAACATTGAATACCAAAACTCGTTGCTACAATTGCCTGGGGAGAAAACGACAGATAGTTGAAAAAAGGAACAAAAATGACACCTCCCCCGGCACCAGTTGCGTTGGCAAAAACAGCTCCAACAACACCAAGCAGTGAAAATAGCCCAAATTCATTCGCTAATTCTAGCGGGAAAGGCTGCAGCAACCAAATACCTGCCCAACACGTGAAAAGCACTATCATTACCACTTTTAAAGATAGAATTTTAAACAACGAAAGCCTCTATTTTAACTGATTTCACACTACACAGCGTTGCCCGACACTAAACGAGGGGGGGAATTTGGTCAACATGTTCTGATTTGAATCTATTTACGACCTGCTTGCCGTATAAGCTCAACTACCCCTATCAATTAACAAAATCGGTACGTGTGCAAAACAATGACTTACTTATCAATTTTAGTCGTAACAGCGAAGTTATAAGCCTATGGTAGAACTATCTACACTGAATAACTGCACCCAATTGAGGTTGTCACCCAACCGCTCAGCAACATGGCAGCAAACAAAAATGTTGATAATAGGTTTCACTTGTTTCGTTATTTCCATCGCAACGGTTTGGTCATTGGTTGGTGCTTGGTTAATTTTGCCATTTGCAGGAATTGAAGTGTCTGCGCTGGCGCTGGTTATGTATCTCGTGTCGAAAGCAACCTATCAATGGGAAGAAGTTGTCGTTGATGATAAAACGATAGTAATAAGTAGCTCTAAAGGTGCAGTGCTCACCTTTGCTAGAACGTATACACATTTGTTTTATATTGAAGATAAACAAGATAGACGTATTCCAAAGTTGGTATTCACTACGCCCCATGCAAAGTGCGAAATTGGTACCTTTCTTAACGAAGAAGACAAAACACAACTCGCTAAACACTTATCTAATGCTGGTGTTGTTATTTGCAAGAATAAGTGGTGGAGTGAATAGCGCTTAAGGAGATACGGTAAATAATGGGATTGCGAGTGCATCATGACGTTGCGTGAAACAAAATTAATGATCATTTTTTGCGCAATACACTACAAAGAAAGAGATGTGAAACGTTATGAGGACAACACCATGAACCTTTACATTGAATCACTTGAGGGTGGAAATTATCTTGCTTCTACCGGCACAGCAGCATCACGTACGCTAGTTAGAGACAATAAATCCCAGCCAAAGACCTTCCACTGCATTAACGAGATAAGAGAGCACTTTGACAGCCAACCTTTTGAGCAAGTGTGGCTGCGTCAAAACACGCCATACGAAGAAATGGTCGGGCAGCATGAACGAACTAGCCCGTTAGATCTTGAAATTGAATGGTGATTTAGCGCGCATCGCTTAGCACAAATAAATTTCACACAACGCGTTTTAGTTAATTGTGCATGATTTTTGCGTGAGTCCTTCTCAAGAAACGGTGCGCCAGTGCAAACCAAGCACTAGTATTATTGGTAGCTCAGCACCCTTGAAGTGTTAAATGTAGGAGAACTCAATGAAATTGCTCAATGTAGCCACAAAGACGTTTTTTTTAGCTTGTATAGTCGCATTTGCTGGATGCGCATCCATGGGTGATGGCACTGTCTCTGAAAAGAGACAAGCCATACTGGATATGCAGTCGGCTGCGCTGACACAACTGTATGCTGAAAAGCCTGATACTCGCTCACAAATTCGCGATGCCGCAGGGTATGCAGTATTCACCAATGCAAACATCAATATCCTCTTCTTCGCCGCTGGCACAGGATACGGTGTAGTGAACAATAATATTAATGGCACCAAGACTTATATGAATATGGCAGAAGGTGGTGTGGGTCTAGGACTAGGCGCAAAGGATTACCGGATTGTCATGGTTTTTCATACGCAGCAAGCCATGCGTCATTTCATCGAGAATGGTTGGACAGTGGGCGGAAACGCAGACGCTGCAGCAAAAGCTGGCAATAAAGGAGCTTCAGCTGAGGGCGAAGGCTACTTAGGAAATGTAACGGTATACACCATGACTGAAAGTGGGCTTGCTCTGCAAGCAACGGTTAAAGGAACTAAGTTTTGGGTTGATAAAAAACTGAATTAATCTTACGCAAAACGGCGCATCAAGTGCGCCATTTTTTCTTTGCATATCTGTGCTCATTTGGGCATATTTTATACGGCACAGAAAACAAGGAATTCGTATGATCAGTGTGGTTTTCAATCAAAAAGGTGGCGTGGGAAAATCGACAATTAGTGCTAACTTGGCCGCCCAAAGTGCCAAGCTAGGTAAAAAGACATTACTGGTAGATTTAGACGCACAAGGCAATAGTACACATTATACGGGGTTGGACGTAAGCGAGGATTTGCTTACCGTTGCAGACTTGTTTAAGCAGGTTGTGGGAATATTCAGAACGCCTAAAAAGCCAAACGCCTTCGTCCATCACTCTGGTTTTGAAAATCTACACATTATGCCCGCGTCTCCTGCGCTGAGTGACGTAGAGAGAGAACTCGAAACGCGCTATAAAATTTTCAAATTGCGTGATGCGCTAAGGGAACTTAGTAAGGAGTTTGACCACATATTTATTGATACACCTCCAAACTTTAATTTCTATTCAAAAGCGGCATTGATAGCGGCTGACGGATTTTGTGTGCCGTTTGATTGCGATGACTTTTCAGCTCAAGCGATACATCGTCTTCTTGATAATGTTATGGAACTGCGCAGTGATCATAACCCTGAGCTTGTCTTTCAAGGTATTGTCATAAATCAATTCAATGGACAAGCTAAGCTGCCTCGCCAGCTCGTTGAGGAACTCAAGGCTCAGGAATTACCTGTTTTGGAAAACTATATTGGAGCAACCGTAAAAGTTAAAGAATCTCACTCAAAGCGCACACCATTGCCATTCTATCTGCCGAAACATAAGGTAAGCGAGCAGTTCAGCGCATTGTTTGAGGAGTTATACGCTCAAGATTAAACATCAATATCGATGTGTTTTAGACCCGTGTTATCGTCGTTCTTGTTATCACGGTCGCGACGGGAACGATGCGAGGTATGTTCTATGGTTTCGGTTTGTTTAACGTCTTGATACTTTTCTCTATCTTCTTCTTGAAAATGATCGGACTTTTTCGTTTTTTGCACTTTCTTTACCCGCTCGTCAACCTCAACCGGTACTTTTGTATTGCGCGGTAATATGGGAAATAGAAGGTCGTTGCTCATAAATTCCTCTGCATTAAAAACGCTCAGTTAGACGTTTATTTATCTGCATGTTGGTGCGAAAACATTAGGATCACAATTTTTCATATCGAAAAGTTTTACTATATATACTTTTATTTAGACACATTGGCGAAAAAGAGTTCACTTTTACCTTGCAAATCGAATGTCAAAACGCTAATGTTTCAGCCGTTCGAAATTAGGAATTAAATTCATCAAAATGATTAACTGCGCGGCGAAACACCACCATCACCACAAAGCATAACCTTTCAGGTTCGTGCTGGAAGGTCTATGAATCCTTCCAGTGGCGCAGATAGAAAAAATTCTCGACCCTCGGAAGGAAACTTCCGGGGGTTTTTCGTTTTAGGCGCAA
>CAYVST010000063.1:0-20963 GCA_964454185.1 uncultured Alteromonas sp. | reverse complement strand
CTAAACAGCTAAACAGCATGCTGTTTAACTAAAGCTATACGCCACTAGCGGAGAAGCTGTTTTTCTTACTGTTTTTACTTTTGGCGCGCCACATGACACCGTGTTTTTACCAATTGATTTCGCGTGATATAGCGCCTTGTCAGCTTTCTTAACTAACTCAACAAATTTCAACGATGACTTATTTTCAGACGATGATGCACCGATGCTCACGGTTACTACACCATGATTAGAATGCTGATGTGCAATCATGAGTTCTTCAACCGCTTCCGTCATTTTCTGTCCTATATACTGCGCATCTTCCAACTTTGTTTTGGGCAGCAGTACCATAAACTCTTCGCCACCAAAGCGAAGGACATAATCTAGAGGGCGCCTAACGGTTTTACTAAGTGCCCCAGCCACAGCTTTCAACACTTTATCACCGTCTAAATGACCGTAGGTGTCATTGTATTTTTTAAAATTATCAACATCTACCATCAACACCGACAAGCACGCTTTTTCCCGCGTTAACTGCTTAACGAGCCTAGGTGCACTCTGCATAAGAAATTGACGGTTTGGCAGCCCAGTTAACTGATCTTTACACGCCAACGACTCTAGATGCTGCTCTTTTTCTTTTACGCCGATCTGATGCAGTAGACGCATTTTTAACACGTCAGCCTTGGCAGGTTTCTGCACAAAATCCGCAGCCCCAGCGTTCCAACACTGTTTTTCCACATCACACGTATCGTTTGCAGTGAAAAAAATGATCGGGACATTCTTTGCACGACTGCACGATTGCAGCTTTTTGCAGGCATCCACGCCATTAACTTCCGGCATATGATAATCCATCAAAATAACGTCTGGCGTCTCATGCCTTTGGCAGTATCTAACGGCCTCAACCCCATCATCTACATAGCTACAGTCAAACTCCTTACACAACATACCAATCACTGTGGCACGTGCTAACGCGTCGTCTTCGACAATAAGCACACTGTATTTTTTTGCTTTAGAACGGTCTAACATCATTCTCTCCTACAGTGATTTTTGCAAAGCGTTACGACTGTTGACGCTTGTGCAAGGCGCCAAAGAACGCCCGCAAAACTTTTTTACAACAAATTGCTCAACTTGTGCCAAGAAAGCATATAGGCGAGCTCGTCGTGGAATATTAAAGTGGCCATCATTTTGATATTCATTTAACGTTGATGCGCACGGATACTCCCCTGAGGGTAAACACATACCATCATTTTGCTCAATCTGCTGTGGTGAGCGCATTGGGAAGCAGCGCGATACAACAAAATCCCTTGATGGCGAATTTGCCCAGTTAGGCACTACTGTAGATTCGGTTTCAGACCACTTACGCTCAGGATCATTCAGAAAAAAGCGGGGTTCGCTTTTGTTAACCGAATAATACTTGCGACGTTTTGTAATAGAGATAGCCACATCCTCATTGCCAAAGTCTTTGACCTCTTGGTTCGTAAGATAAAAACGCGCCAGCCACACTTTCATCGCGTTTTTGTTAGCTAAAAACGCGTTGGTCAATTGCTCTTTTGGCGATTCACTTAATAACTCGTCTGGCTTTAAGACGTACCACCAATCCTCGTTTGTGTATTCGCTGTGAAAGCGATTATAGATACGGCTTAACAACGCGTTTCCCACAGGTTCATCTGTCTGCCCAAAGATAACTAACTCTCTGAAACGCGCCGCCATTTCATTAACTAATTCCCAGCTTCCGTCCGTTGAATGATTGTCATAAATATAAATTTTGTGGCAAAACTTCATCGCATAAAGCAAGGCTTCTTCAACGATATCCACGTTATCTTTAACCACTATAATTGCGTTGATTTTCATGACTGCCACCCCTTAAGAAAAACTGACTTAGCGTTACCTAGTTTTGATTTAAATTTGTGTAGCTGAGTAAGCACTACCATTGATGCGAAATAACGAGCACGATGCTGACACATAGGCATTGCCAATACCGCCTGGGCTAAGTGCTGATTACCATCTTTGATGAACGCTTTCACGGCATCAAGGCCCTGTACTGCGCAGTAATGCTGCACGCTTTTGATCATATTTTTAGTGTAACGACCTGCCATGACCATGGCGTAAAGGCGCTCAGCACAGGCGTAGTTGCCCACAGGAAATAAGTCTTCAACGCCTGGTTTTTGACCTTGCTTAAAACAGTGCATGTGAATATTCGGGCTATATGCAATGGTGCCATCCAGCGCCGCCTGCAAGATGAAGTCTTTCGGTACGCGCGTATGTTCACTTACCGCAAAACCTCCTAGGGCCAAAAAGTGTGACTTCTTAACCATCATTGAAGACACCGTGAATGGCATATCACCTAACGTTACCATTTTGAAAAAATCTGCCAGCAAGTAGCCTTCAGGGTTTGCAGAATTCAAAAAGATGTTTGCATCGTTCGGCGCGCCGTCATTATCAATACACTGATAACGCGTTGCATAGACGTCTGAAGCTGGATATTTAGCTTGCAGCTTCTGCATTTCATAAGAGAAGAATGGCATCCATTGGTCGTCAGCGTCCAAAAACGCGACGTAGTTGTTCGACGCGACTTTAGCACCCTCGTTACGCATAGTAGCGATACCGCAAGCCTCAAGTTCAATTACTTTGAGGTTTTCAACCTGCATGTTGCGAACTTGCTCAACGCTTTCATCAGTCGAGCCGCCATCAACGACAATGATTTCATCAACCTTTACTGCTTGGCTCAGAACACTAGTTATAGCGCTTTCAACGCTACTTGCTTGGTTGTACATGGTGATAACGACTGACAATGCTTTCATGGTTCTACTTCCTAAATGGAACGCTCACTTATACTGAGTACAGCAAAGCTTGTGCCAAACACCAAAAAGTCATATATTTCATAACCTTAAATAAAAAACACCCTCCATTTTGGCATATTCAAAATGCTAATTTTTCAAAATGCACATAAGAGGTTTATGCAATTTGCAAAAATGAAATACGCAACAAAGGAAAAAAGAAAGTGGGCTTTAAAGAGTTACCGCCCATTTGACGTGAGAGTAAAGCTTAAGCGCATTTGACGGCTTCGGCTTCCCATAAAGCGCACTCGTACTACCGTATGACGTTATTTTTGTTAAATGTGCTATATGCCAAGCAATATGAAGAAATAAGAAGGGGGACGGTTTGTTTAAAATGAAACTACGAAGCACAACTAGGAACAAAAAAAGCAGTATGCCACGACAACATACTGCTTAGGGCAAAGTCACTTAAAGGAGATCAATAAGCGCCTCTTGCAGTAACTACGGCAGGTACCGTTGCTAATAAGATTTTGACATCAAAGAACCAGCTTTGTTGAGCAATGTAGGTTTTGTCCAACATTAGTTGTTCTTCAAATGTTGTATCGGCGCGGCCAGAAACCTGCCACAAACCTGTTAAGCCGGGCTTGCAGTTTAAACGCACTAACGTATCAGTATCGTATTGTGCGTATTCAGAAGTAAGGTGAGGACGAGGGCCTACTAACACCATGTCACCTGTTAGCACATTGAAAAGCTGAGGAAGTTCATCAATGGATAATTTTCTGATGATACGACCTACACGCGTAATGCGAGGGTCGCTGTACATTTTCTGGCAAATACCTTCTCTATCGCTTTTCATTTTCGCCGCAATTTCCCATTGGATAGAGTCGGGCGTATACATAGAACGAAACTTGTAGCATTTGAACTGGCGACCTTGCTCACCCACACGCGTTTGAGAAAAGATAAGAGGACCACGACTTTCTAATTTAATAAGGCAGGCTACGATAAGTAGCAGCGGCGCCAATACAAGTAACCCCAAAAGTGCAGCAGCTTTTTGAGCTACAATTGGCAGACCTTTGTGGTTGGTAACATTACTATTAAACTTAGCAGAAACTGTTTTCATCATCTTTCTCCTACAAAAGCACGATTAGGTGCCTAAGAAAAATACCGCTGTTTTCTTGCAAAGTTGGAATGTAACTCTGCAATCGCGTACTGTTGTAGATAGTTTTGCAAGAGGTTTGCCAACTTTACATTTTTCATATATTTCAGAAAGATAGGCATTATTCGCCAGCTAGCGTGTCGTTTTTAAAAATGAAATACTCTCAAAGTGAAAAAAAATTCGGCACTTTTTCGGACAATTTTCTCAATTCGAAAATAGAAGACGCGACGTTCATATTGAATGGAAGTTAGGCTAGAGCGATTTAAACCAGTCAAAAAGCCCCAGCGATACGTTATCGAATAAATCGATACCAAGCAGTGATTTTATAAGGTAAACAACAAAGAGCCCAAGTAGGCATAGCACCATGACTGTTAATGTAGCGATAAGAAACAATGAGGCCGCCGCTATCATTTTTTCCTTTGCAGTTAGCGGCCGTTTGTTTCTGCCGGCCAGAAATACAAGATAAAAGCTATAAGGTAAAAAGGGAAACTTCACCGTTGCCCGCAAATCGACGCTGTGAATCCGACCACCACGCAGACCTACAACGCGCGCGAGTGCCATTTGTTGTTCTAGCGTAAAACTTTGTGCAATGTGCGGCTCCATGCGTTGCATAATGCTTTTAACACCAGGGTCGTGCATTGGGTGAGACTGTTCGCTATTCTTTGACACTACGCATCCCTTAACTGAATCTATTTGTCGCGTAACAATACGCGATGCAGCCCCATTGTGGCTTGTCTACACTACCATTGCTGAATTTTGCGATACAACGTAGATGGGCTAACCCCAAGGGCATTTGCTGCTTTGACCACATTGTCTTCATAGAACGCAATTGCATCTTCAATGGCCTTTTTCTCTATGTCGGCAAGTGGAAGTATGTCGCTTTCACTTTGCACTGATACTCTTTCAACAAACGTGGTTGTCTGCCCTAGTGTATCGGCATGAGAGTCGTCATTAGAGGTATGCTCTTCCTGCTCAACAAACGGTGCATTCTCGCTACGTTCATGCTTCTCAGCCTGCATTGGCGATTGTTCAACAGGCAATTGAGAGCCAAGCATACTCGCGGTCAATAAAGGCCCATCGTTCATTACCACACAGCTGTAAATTAAGTTCTGCAATTGGCGAACGTTGCCTGGCCATGAAAACCTGCGAAGCAGTAATTTAGCGTCATCAGAAAAGCCAGAAAACATCTTTCCTTCCTCGGCCATGTAGTGATGCATAAAGTGGTTAGCGAGCAGCAACACGTCATCACCTCGCTCTCGAAGTGGCGGTAAATGAAGGGCTATAACATTTAATCGATAATAAAGGTCTTCGCGCAAGTGACCTTCTTTGATAGCCTCTAGCGGTTGACGGTTAGTAGCAGCAATAAAGCGAACGTTAACTTTCTCTAGTTTACCCGAGCCCACCTTCTGAAATGTACCGGTTTGAATAAAGCGCAGAATCTTGGCTTGTAAGCCCATATCCATTTCGCCCAGCTCATCAAGAAACAATGTACCGTTGTCCGCTTGCGTCGCAGCACCATCTCGGTTTGACACTGCACCAGAGAACGCGCCTTTTACGTGGCCAAAAATCTCTGACTCCATTAATTCCGATGGTATAGCTGCACAGTTCAGTGCAACAAAATTATCGTGTTTACGTTTACTAAGGTTGTGAATAGCCGATGCCGCGACTTCTTTCCCTACCCCACTTTCACCCGTTATAAATACTGATGCTGAACTTGGTGCCGCCTTCTCAATAATTGAGTAAACCCCTTTAAGGGCTTTAGATTCGCCAATAAACCCCTCAACTGCGCGTTTTCTTTTTGATTCAGCTTTTACAAGGGCGCTGCGCAACATACTGCGTTCAACCAACGTTTTTCGCATTTTAACCGCTTGCCCAATAACAAGCTCAAGACGCGTGTCGTCCCAGGGCTTTTTAAGGTAGCTCCATACATTCGCCTCATTTACAGCTTCTAAGACGTGCTCGGCTTCACCGTGCGCAGTAAGCATTATTCGAATAGTTTCAGGGGCGCTATGAGAGAGCTGCTTTAAAAACTGCGTGCCGCTCATACCTGGCATAGAAAGGTCGCTAATGACAATGTCGTAAGTTTTGTTTTGACAACGTTCGAGCCCTTCTTCACCGCTGCTTGCCGTATCTATGGTTGAAGGAATCAAACATTCCAGAGTTCGCTTCAATGCTCTTTGCACAGCCGCTTCATCATCCACCAGCAAAATGTCGAGTTTTTCTGTCATTCCATCGCCTCAGTGTCATTACCCTTAGTCGCTTTTGGCAGCAAGATAGAAAAGCATGTACCCACATCTAACGTCGATTCAACCTTTAACAAACCACCATGTGCTTCAATAATATTTTTAGAAATTGCTAGCCCAAGCCCTGTGCCTTTCCCCACTTCTTTGGTAGTAAAAAATGGTGAGAATATCTTGGCTAAATTTGCTTCACTTATTCCCGTTCCTTCATCTTCCACATTAACCGCGAAATACTTACCCGATAAATCGATGTTCACCGATACGCTGCCCCCTGATTGGGTAGCATGGATAGCATTAATGATAATGTTCAGCAGTACTTGTTCTATTTCGCCCGAGTTCGCCTCAACTAACGCCGTATCGTCAAACAGCTCAACACTTATGCCTTCTCGGAATTCTTTGCTAAACGATGCAACTTTGACGGTATCTTTAACCACCTTGTTTAAGTCTACAAGGCTATACTCCTTGCTACCTGTGTGTACAAATGTTCGCAAGCTGTCGCTGATTTTACCCAATCGCTCCAGACCGTCCATATTGTCTTGTAACACTTCAGCAATTGAGTCTTCAAGTCTCACCAAATTATTCTGTGCTATCGCAGCTCCAGCGTCACTGCCTTCCAATGACTCCGCTAATGCTTTTAACTCGCTGATGGCTGGCAATAGTGCTTGCGATAGGTATTTATTGTTAGCTGAAATAAACGCCAGCGGATTATTGATCTCATGCGCCACACCACTGGCAAGAATCCCCAATGAAGACATTCTATCAGCGATAGTCAACTGCTTACGCGCATCAGTGAGTTCATCTTTAAGGCTGTCTGCTTCTTTAATTTCGCTGGCGCGCAGACTGTCACTATTCAGCTTCTCTAAACCATGTCGAAGCTGTGCAATGTGTGCGTCTAAAACGTAGAGCTTTTCTTCATCTATCGATACTGAGTCAATAAGCATGGCAAGCCAGCCCTCAGTGTTGTCTACGTAGTTGAAATTCGAATATACCAGCCAAGTAGATACGCTGTCGTTTTCGGGCATATCAAGTTCTTGAACACACCAGTAAGGTAACAGGGAGTCGGCGTCAAAAGGGATAAGCGATTGAATATGTGCAATATCGATACTGGTATCATTGTTGCGAATCACTCGTGGGTCTTCGCTAAGACTGCCGTCTATAGTGTAAAAACTCGCCGCAAACTTTGCGTTTGTGAAGGTAGCACACAGCTCCAATAATGACTCAACTAAGGCGTGATTGCTTTCGGCGCTTGTAGACTCGGTCGTCGATTTAACAAAAAACTCTATTTCTTGCTGTCTAAGTTCAACCTCTGCCACGGCTTCCCTGAGCTTTTCATTGGCAATAAAGGTCTTTTTGGCATAATCGTCGAGCAATTGTTCTGCAGACTCGCGAGCTTTTCTCTCTCGCTCAAGTCGCCTTTTTAAGTGGGCAACTTCTTGCTCTAGACTCCGTTGCATATCGACATCCTATTTAACACGGTGGGCACTCGAATTCTTAGTATCAAAAATACACTACGTTGAGTTTAGATTAGAAACACATTTTGTACATAGCTTTTAGGTATAAAGCTATTGAAAAGGGGATGATTTTTTAGTTTTTTTAGCACAAAAAAGAACGGCAAGATGAAGATTTCCTGCCGCGCTTTTTTTATCACATAGCAAATGGGTAAATGCTACTGAGAATCAGGTAAGGTAACGTTTAATTCGAGTACGCTGCAGTCATCATTGTTGTCCAACTGCACGGAGACTTGATCATCGGCAATCGTCACATATTTACGAATCACCTGAATGATCTCTTGCTGCATCATAGGAAGGTAATCAGGCTCGCTGCGCTTTTTACGTTCATGAGCAACAATGATTTGCAAACGCTCTTTAGCAACGGCGGCAGTACTTGGTTTTTGCTTCTTTTTTAGTAAGTCAAAAATTCCCATTACTTCCCTCCTAGCAATCGCTTAAAGAACCCTTTCTTTTCAGCTTCTAAAAAGCGATGCTCTACCGTTTCACCCAACAATCGCTTCACCGCATCTGAATATGCTTGACCCGCATTCGCTTCGCTATCAAGAATAACCGGCTGACCTTGGTTTGACGCCTTCAGTACGGCTTCAGATTCAGGAATAACGCCCAGTAGTGGAATAGCAAGAATTTCTTCTACATCTGCAACGCTTAGCATCTCTGCGCTTTCAACGCGCGTTGGGTTGTATCGCGTTAATAACAGATGTTCTTTAACTGATTCACCTTTTTCAGCGCGCAGTGACTTGCTTTGTAAAATACCCAGTATGCGGTCTGAATCTCGTACTGACGACACTTCTGGGTTTGTGACCACGATGGCTTCATCCGCAAAATAAAGCGCCATTTGCGCTCCCTGCTCGATACCCGCAGGAGAATCACAAATGATAAAATCAAATTCATTTTTAAGTTCATCCAGAACCGCTTGAACCCCCTCAATAGTCAGTGCGTCTTTATCGCGTGTTTGTGATGCAGGCAGTATGTATAAATTATCTGTACGTTTGTCTTTGATCAACGCTTGCTTAAGCGTGGCTTCTTTGTTGATAACATTAACAAAGTCGTATACCACTCGGCGCTCGCACCCCATAATAAGGTCAAGGTTTCGAAGACCCACATCAAAGTCTATTACTACTGTTTTATGTCCGGCTAGCGCAAGCCCAGTACTAATTGCTGCGCTTGAGGTTGTCTTACCAACACCGCCTTTTCCTGACGTTACTACGATAATCTTTGCCATTTATTCTTTCCTATTGTTCACACAGCACATTTTTAGCGCGATTGTTCTAACGTTATTATGCCAAAGGCACTATGCGTAAAGATTCTTCTTCCAAATAAACTTGTGCTGGCTTTTTCCAACATTCGCCTTTTACTGATTCATGCATGATGAATTGTCCGGCTATTGATACAAGCTCTGCGTCTAAACCTTGGCAGTACACACGAGCCTGGGTATTACCTTTAACGCCGGCTAAAGCGCGACCTCTTAACGTACCATAAACATGGATATTGCCATCAGCAAGAAGTTCCGCACCTTCGCTCACCGACGCCGTCACAATTAAATCGCTTCCTTCTGCGTACACCTGTTGTCCAGAGCGAACCGGGCGAGACACTATTTTAGCGGGCTTCAACGACACTTGCGGAGCCTTTGCGACGCGCTCCGCAGTTCGCTGTTTTTCTGACGATGCTGTTACAGCATCGACGTTTTCTTTCACAGTAGGCTCAGTACGCTGTGCCTTAAGCGCTGAGTCGGTAAATTTACTTTGGCTGACGTCAGCCAAGCCCAAGTCATTAATGATAGGTTTCAATTCACCCACTTCGCCTTTCACGGCCATAGGCTGCAACTGCAAGCGACGACAAAGCGCAACGAGGAGCTCAAATTCTGTCGCAGACAGCGGCTTTGCTATATGAAGAATAAGCGAAGATCGCGTAAAAAATTGCGGCGCGCTTGCCACTTTCTGGCTCAATTGCGTTTCAAAAGTATCTGGTTCAAAGTCTACTACTTCAAGCACAATGCTGGTAAGCGTTGTGCCTTTCATGCGAAAGCACGTTTCTGTCATTTTTTCATCCCGAAAAGGCTCTACACCTTTTGCCTTTCTTACCGTGAAAAGGCAAAGCCTGAGTACCACGCCACTGTATCAAAAATCCCTACTTCAGCAACCGCTATGCCACTAAAAACGCGCAATTAGCGAGGAACAAGCAAACAATTGTTTATATTATAAACAGGCACGGATACATTGACGCGACTATTGACTATTCAAGCTCTACAGCGAGCGCATGTGCCCAAGGAACGCTTACATCAAAAGACGCTTTGCGCGTTTTGTATTGATACACTGCTGAGGAAAACGATATACGTTCTGGCTCTACCCCTTCAGGCAGAGTAAAATCAACGTTCACAGCTTGAAAGAATCGAAAGCGATATTTGATATCTTGAGGCAGAAAGCTATCATCCCCTGAAGATATCTGTAACGTTTGCCCTTCTCTTTTACCTTCTATGCTCACGGATAAATTGCCATGGATAACGGCTTTTTGCTGTCTAGACTGCAATAACACCATGCGCAGTTGATAACGATTTTGGTCTAACTTAAAAACCTCTACGCCTTCAATTGCTAATATAGCGTCACTCTTTTCAGGCGCCATTACCCGTTCATAAAAAGTAAGTCGCTCTTGCTGCTCCTCAAGCTTCACCTTTTGCGCACTGGCTATTTCGGTAATCGCTTCCGTCTCAAGTTTAGCCAATTCTGCTGCCACTTCTAGCTGATTGACTTTCGTGGTTAGTGCATTGTTTTCAGCTGACAGTATCTCGATGGTTTCTCCTTGCGCCATCACTTTTTTACTGTCTCCTTCATCTACAATACGAGCGAGTTTGTAGCCAAATGCCACCATTACAAACATGGCAAAGGCAACGATAAGAGACCACTTATAATTGCCCAAAACGTTTTTTAACTGATCGGTTGTCATTATTACTTCTTGTACGACGATATAGTGCCTAACTTATAATGCTTTACACAATTTATAACTCAATACTTCAGTCATTGAGATAACATTTGCCTATTGATTCTAAAACATTATGAAATTTAAGTGTTTATGGTAAGCTTTCCCATACGTTGAACCTACTGTATCACATCATGCGCTTGCAGGCTTTAAGAGAGGAAGTAGCTCATCCACGCACATCCGTTCAATTGTGTGTTTTGGGCATTGTAGGGGGGACCTGTGCGGCGCTCATCATCATTCTCTTCAGACTATGTATAGAATGGCTACAGGTCACTGGGATCACTACACTACAGTCTTATCTCAAGCACGATTGGCTTGTCTGGCTACTTTTGCCTTTCTTAAGCGTGTCACTCATTCTATTTATTGCTTTTCTAACGGGTTTCAAACACTACCGTTTGGGTATTCCATTTGTTATTCATCGCGTTAAATATTTTTATGGTCATATCCCGTTTCGAACTACTATCAATCAGTTTTTTGGCGGCATGCTTGCACTCGCTGGTGGCTTTGTTGTGGGAAGAGAGGGTCCGTCAGTGCATATGGGCGCGTCAGGGAGTAGTTTTTTAGGTCAGTGGCTGCGGTTGCCCTATAACAGTATTCGCATACTTGCTGGCTGCGGAATTGCAGCAGGCATATCAGCTTCTTTTAACACGCCTTTCGCCGCCGTTATTTTTGTAATGGAAGTGGTGCTACGAGAATACAAAATCCACATTTTTGTCCCTGTCATGCTGGCAGCAGCATGTGGTTCTGTGCTCACCAGGATTGTTTTTGGTGAAATTAACGAATTATCGTTTCTTTCATTTAGCGCGTTTAGCCAGTGGATGTATTTTTATTTGGTCCTGCTAGGCATTTTGCTTGGAATGCTAGCCGTATTGTTTAATAGCCAACTGATGCGTGTAATGACGTGGTTTAGACCTGTCTCTATGGTGTGGCGACTTGTACTCGCAGCAACGATTACAGGTACCATTGGCATGTTTATACCCGAAGCATTGGGCGCAAACTTTGTCGACGTAGAGCATTTATTTAGTACATCGCCAGGTGCGCTATTGCTGATATCAACCCTGGTGTTTAAGGTGATATTAGCTGTATTTGCCATTGGTCTAGGCGTTCCAGGTGGGATTATAGGCCCGGTCATGGTTATTGGCATGTTGGCAGGTGCCGTATTGCTGTTGCCTTTATCTTATTTTGTTAATGTCCCTGAATTTACAAATAGCTTTGCATTGCTTGGTATTGCGGGCATGTTAACAGCAGTATTGCATGCGCCTCTAGCAGCACTCTCTGCGGTAATGGAGCTCTCTTACAGCCCCCAAATAATACTCCCGGCAATGCTGGTTATCGTGCCTGCTTATGTAACCTCAACGCAGTTTTTTGGCAACCGTTCTATCTTCATTAGGCAGTTGGACTATCAAAATTTGCCGTATGCCATTTCATCGATACGAGAAGCACTCGAAAAAACCGGTGTATTGGCAGCAATGAATACCGAATATAAATTGTTTCACGATGCGCCAGAAAAGGCCCTGTCTGACTTTCTTGAAAAAAATCCAACCACCATTGTGGTTCAAAAATCAAAATTTGAAATAGATGTGCAGTATAAACTGGTCCAATACAATGTGAGCTTAGATCACGATGCAACGGCATTGAGTTATTACCAGATGGAAGGGATTAGTGCACAGTCTACGCTACACGAAGTTTACGAACATCTTAAAAACTCGCGCTCGGGCGCGGTATATATTTATGATCAAGAGCTGAACGATATCGTAGGTATTGTTACCTGGAATATATTGCAAAGCTTCTTACAAAAGGCGCATTACTAACATGTACATTTTATGGTTTAAAGCACTTCACGTTTTTTTTATGCTCGCGTGGATGGCTGGTATTTTTTACCTTCCTCGTCTTTTCGTATATCACGCATCCACCACCTCGCAAGTGGTGAAAGATGAATTTAAAGTCATGGAACGTCGTTTATGGTTTTTTGTTACGCCGTTTGCCTTACTAACACTGGTGTTTGGGGTTGCACTTATTGTTAGTTATGGTGGCACATGGTTCAAAATGTCAGGTTGGCTGCATATAAAATTATTACTTTTACTTGCACTTTATGGCTATCACTTCTATTTGTTTAAATTATTAAAGCAGTTCGCACGAGATGAGAATCGCCATACCCCTCGTTTCTATCGCATTTTGAATGAAGCGCCCGTGTTACTTATTCTCGCAATAGTGTGCTTAGCAATTGTTAAACCTTTGTAAAATATAAACTAGCCTAACACTAGAAAACATGTAGTATTAGAGAACAACACTCAAGGAGTTAGAGCGTGTTCTCTTTTTACCGCCGCCGAACTGGGTTGCAGTTGTTCGGTGCCTACGTACGTTTACACTGGAACTCAAAAACATGGATGAAAGCAACCAACATTTGAAGCACCTGCTCAAACAAACCGATATCGCATTTAAGGCATTAATGCGAGACCCTGCTTCGCTCAGTCTGCACGAACAATACGAGCGCGCTAAGCTAGAGCTCGACAGTTACACCGCGTCACTAAAACATTCACTCACTCAACGAACTCAGCATCAACGACATCGATAAAAACAAGGCTTTTGAACTATTGCGGTTTTACAAAAGTCTCAAATTGATTAGGCAATGCATCAGCCAACTCGCCAGCGAGCTGAGTATAATCAGACAACACTGCTGGTATCTGTTTGATTAGCATGGCCAAGTTTTCTTCTAGTTGTTTAGCCTGTGCCTCATTGCGATATTGGAGTGCCAGGTCGACATTCGCCAGAGTAGAAAATAATTTTAGACAACGAGACAATCGTATTTCAGGTGACTCGCTGGATGATTCAGTCTGGTCTTTACTCACTTCTTTTTGCTTAGCAAAGCGATCCCACGCATTCTGCCATACAGGCTCAACCTGTTTATGTATTTGAAGTAGACCATTCAACCAGTCCACTAATGCAACCGAAGGCCTTACGCCTATGTCGGTTTTTACTGGCGCCAGCATGTTCGCTGACAATGGCACCGCGTCGTTTCGCATACAATCCAAATGCGCACGCAAACCATTCATCAGTGTCTCAGCAAGATTGTCTACATCTTTATCGATAAGGTGGCTTGCACTTTTTTGAATAAGCCATGGCATCCACTGCTCAGGCATAGGTATCTCGGGTGTAGCCGCAACCGCAAATATCATCCCATCGACCTTAGCGGCAGAAGGAAGCACCTGCTTAAAACAAGGCTGCTCTAGCGTATCGGCAATGACGTTAATAGGAAATTGTTCGTTCAATGTGTTTCTCATTGTTATGTTAATTTGTCATTTATTCAAGGTAAGCCGTTATAAACGCACAGATTGTTGCACGTATGCATTCCTATTGTCATGATAGCAAAACATAACTAAGAGTCGTTGCAATGGCAAAAGATAAATCAGGATATATTATTGCGGCCGCGTTCATCGGTCCAGGAACAGTTACCACGGCTAGCTTAGCCGGCGCCAATTTTGGTTTCCATCTTGTTTGGGCGCTGCTATTTTCCATTTTTGCCACCATGGTATTGCAGGACATGGCTGCAAGACTCGGTGTTGCTAGTGGACAAGGCTTAGCGCAAGCAATGAAAAGTATGGTCAATACACCTTGGCTGAAAAATCTGTTTATCGTGCTTATCGTTGCGGCCATCGGCATTGGTAATGCCGCCTATGAATCTGGTAATTTGACTGGGGCAGCCATCGGTTTAAATACCTTTGTCAACATAGGTATTGGTCCGTGGGCCACTTTACTTGGCGCTATCGCTATTGGTTTGCTTTACAGTGGGAGCTATCGCCGCATAGAAACCGTGCTTGTGTCATTGGTGTTTGTTATGGCAGCTGTCTTTTTGCTAACTTTAGTGGTTGCCAAGCCTGACATCGGTGCCATGTTTTCGCAGCTTCTTTCGCCCCAGCTCAATACGGACACGATAACCACGGTTTTAGCTCTCATTGGCACAACAATAGTGCCCTACAACTTGTTCTTACATGCCAGCCTTGTGGCTAAGTCGACACAGGGCCAAGACAAGGTAGCGGCGGTCTCTGCATGCCGAAAGCAATCTGCAAACGCTATCTCTGTGGGTGGGCTTATCACCATATTAGTCATGGCGACGGCCATGATGGCATTCTTTAACCAAGCGGCCAGCATGGATGCAAGCAACATGGGTAAACAGCTACAGCCTGTGTTAGGCGACAAAGCCCAGTGGTTCTTTGCACTCGGGTTATTCGCAGCAGGCCTGACAAGCGCAATTACAGCTCCGTTGGCAGCCGCTTACGCCGTTACTGGCGCATTAGGCATGTCTGACGATATGAAAAGCAGTGGCTTTAAAGGGGTATGGCTAGCCATTATTATCATAGGGATTAGCGTGGCAGCGTTTGGGTTCAAACCGCTACCTGCAATTTTGTTTGCGCAGGCAACAAATGCATTACTACTTCCTATTATTGCCATTTTTCTATTGTTTGTTATGAACAAAAGCAATGCCCTTGGTCAGTTTAAAAACACGTGGAAAAGCAACGTTGCGGGTGTTGTAGTGGTTGGTACGGTGATGGCACTGGGTTTGTATAAACTGCTAGGCGTATTTGGCGCAGCATGACAGTTAGCTGAATAGCGTGAACGCGGCTTTTGTTTTAATAGACAAAAGCCGCTGCTCGGCAATAGGTGCTTAACCAGCAAGCCTCGCCAAAATAGCATCGAGCATCGTGCCACTACAGCCGAAGTTAATTCTAAAGTGATCAGCTTTATGAAAATCAACACCAGGAGACGGCCCTACTCCTTTTTCTTCAGCCCATGCGAGCACATTTTCAACACCTAAGCCACTTGCGTCAATCCACGCCAAGAAGGTGGCATCAGCTTTCAACATACTTAAGCCGTCTATACTGTTGATGACGTCAAATACACGGTCTCGATTATTGCGTAAATAGGCAATTTGGGCATGATGCCAGTCGTCACACAAGGTAAATGCAGCTTCAGTGGCAGCTAAGCCAAGCACAGTTACCCATGGCACTATGCCTGCCGCAGCTTGAGTAAACGCAACGCGCAATTTACGATTGGGAATAATGGCAAATGACGTCCCAAGCCCCGCAATATTAAAGGTCTTACTGGCAGCCATTAACGTGATGCTGTTTTGCGATAACCCGTCTTCTCGTCCTGCCGGGATATGGGATTTACCTTCTTCTAAAATAAGATCACAATGAATTTCATCCGAACAAAGCGTAACATTGTTGGAGTGACAAATTGTGGCTATGCGATCAAGCTCGCTTTGTGTCAACACAGAACCAACGGGGTTCATAGGGTTACACAGAATAAACAGTTTACACTTTGGATCTGCAGCCTCTCGCTCAAGTGCTTCAAAGTCTAGTGTATACCTTTCAACGCTATTACCCGCTACATCTTGCGTAGTTTCGATCACCGTACCAATATCAACACGCTCCAAGCTATTCAATGCAGGGGCAGCAAGCAGTGGCGGATAGTTTGGCGTTTGAATAAGCACCTTGTCTCCCGCTTCACAATAAGCTTTACATGCCACATTGAATGCAGGCACAACACCGGGTGTCCATACTAGCCATTCTGGCTCAATTTCCCAGTTATGCTTATCTTTAAGCCAGCGACATACCGCATTAATTGCGCCGTCGTGGTGAGCTGGCAGAATATACCCCATATTTCCGTGCTCTACTTGGGTGCTAATCGCATCCAAAATAGGCTGAGCACAACGAAATTCAGTGTCAGCAACCCACGCTGGAATAATGTCCTTGCCTTTGTATTTTTGCCACTTGAAAGAAAAGGTATCTTGTCTTGAAGGGGTTGTATCGAATAGCGCGCTCACTGATTTTCCTATTGCTAATGTCCACGTTGATATCAGTGTAGAGTTTTCAGCGCACAGAAACTAGCATCAACGCGTTATTCGCTAGATCAAAACGAACTTAAATATCGGATGTTGTTCTTTCTAGAACACTTTTTGATTTTCTAACGAGCTCGTTCATATCCAATGGTTTTGCTAAAAAACCGGTAACGTTAAGCTGTCTAGCCTTCATCACGAGTGCTTTGTTGGGATCAGCGGTAATCAAGAGAAATGGAATTCTCAAATCGGCGGCATGACAAGTTTTCAACAAGCTTAAACCGTCATAATCAGGCATGACTTGATCGCTTATTATCAGGTCAAGGGTTTCAGGCGTTTGGCGCAAAATAAAGTCTCGAGCAAACTTGCTACGACTAAAAGAATGAACTGTTGCATCCAGCTGCGTTTCAAGCGTCTGAATAATCAGTTCCAGCGTAATTTGGTCGTCTTCAACTACAGCTACAGAAAACACGTACCACCCCCTTTTTATTGTTTTTAGCGCATGCACAGCGTTTTGAACTAGCGGACCTATGTAATAGCCTAGTCGCCAGTGCCTGTTTATGTTACAGATTATAGGGGAATTAAAATGACCGCTACTCGCCTTTGGTCGAATTTTCGATACCGTGAAGATATACATTCAATAAGAAGGCTAGCAATAAAAGCCAATCTAAAAAAAAATGCCAACGTAACGTTGGCATTTTTAATATTTGTGTTAGATAAGTCGTTTATGACTTAGGTGCACGTGATGCGCGCTTACGCTCGTTTTCAGTAAGAAGCTTCTTACGAATACGGATAGACTCTGGCGTTACTTCTACTAGTTCGTCATCATCGATAAACTCGAGCGCTTGCTCAAGAGACATCTTAATTGGTGGAACAAGTGTTTGTGCTTCGTCAGTACCAGAAGCACGAACGTTAGTCAGCTGCTTACCTTTAAGTGCGTTTACGGTTAAATCGTTGTCGCGGCTGTGAATACCGATAACCATACCTTCATAAACTTCTACACCGTGACCGATGAATAGGCGACCACGCTCTTGTAGGTTAAATAGTGCGTTAGTCAGTGCCTTACCATTTGCGTTAGCAATAAGAACACCGTTCTTACGCTTACCGATGATACCGCCTTTATAAGGACCGTAGTGGTCAAACGTATGGTATAAAAGACCAGAACCCGACGTCATTGTCATAAAGTCTGTTTGGAAACCAATTAGACCACGGCTTGGAATAACGAAGTCGATACGAACGCGACCTTTACCGTCTGGAGACATGTCAGTCATTTCAGCTTTACGAAGACCTAACTGCTCCATGATAGAGCCCTGGTGTTGCTCTTCACAGTCAATCGTTAGCGTTTCGTACGGTTCTTGTGTCTCGCCATCTACTTCTTTAAGAATTACTTCTGGACGAGATACAGCAAGCTCGTACCCTTCACGACGCATATTCTCGATAAGAATACCTAAGTGAAGTTCACCACGACCAGATACACGGAATTTATCCGGATCTTGTGTTTCTTCTACGCGCAAAGCAACGTTATGTACTAGTTCATCATTCAGACGCTCTAGAATGTTACGTGAGGTTACGTATTTACCTTCTTTACCCGCGAATGGTGATGTGTTTACCTGGAACGTCATCGTTACTGTAGGCTCATCAACCGTTAACGGAGGAAGCGCCTCAACAGTGTTTACGTCACAGATTGTGTCAGAAATTTTCAGTTCACCAAGACCCGTGATCGCGATAATGTCACCCGCGTGTGCAGATTCAACTTCGTGACGCGCAAGACCAAGGTAGCCATATACTAGGCCAACTTTACCGTTACGCTTTTGACCGTCAGCAGTTACAACAGTAACTTGCTGGTTAGGCTTAACTGAACCGCGCTTAACACGACCAACACCAATTACACCTACATACGAGTTGTAATCAAGCTGAGAGATTTGCATTTGGAATGCGCCATCAACGTCGGCATCAGGTGCAGAAACCTGTTCTACGATAGTTTCGAATAGCGCAGTCATGTCTTCTGCTTGCTCGTCGGCATCGTGAGAAGCCCAACCGTTTAACGCTGATGCGTAAACCACTTGGAAATCCAACTGTTCGTCAGTTGCACCTAGGTTGTCAAATAGGTCGAACACTTGGTCCATAACCCAATCAGGGCGTGCACCTGGCTTGTCGATTTTGTTGATAACAACAATTGGCTTAAGACCCTGTGCGAATGCTTTTTGCGTTACGAAACGCGTTTGCGGCATTGGACCTTCTTGTGCGTCAACAAGTAGAAGTACAGAGTCAGCCATTGACATAACGCGCTCTACTTCACCACCGAAGTCGGCGTGTCCTGGAGTGTCTACGATATTGATGCGGTAGTCGTTCCAGTTAATTGCCGTGTTCTTCGCAAGGATGGTAATGCCACGCTCTTTCTCGATGTCATTCGAGTCCATTACGCGATCTTCTTGCTCGCCTCGAGATTCAAGGGTGCCTGACTGCTGTAACAGTTTGTCTACCAAGGTAGTTTTACCGTGGTCAACGTGTGCGATGATTGCGATGTTACGCAATTTACTAATATCAGTGGTATTCATGCTTATATAGAGCCTGTGTAAATCGGTGCCTACCTGTTTCGTAATGAAATGAGTGTGCACGAGATTTGTTGCAAAAAAATGCAGATAGAAAAATTTGCGCGGATTGTACAGAAAAACCACGACGTTTGCGCCTCTTTTTTTTAAAAATAGATATGAAGTGTGAACCACAGCCTTAGTTTTAGCTATGTGTTGTAGTTATCACATATGAAGCCCCTGTAAATATAATTACTGCACTACTTACTATTTTTTGTCGATGCTTTTTAGGCAAATTAACAACAAATATACCTTTGAGGTGGTAAGCGTTAGCAAAGTCATCTAGGCTAAACCTCGTAGCTTAGCGCTCACTGAACCAATATCGTGCAACATCGCACAATATTGGTGCATTAATTTCATTTATGTGACAACGCTGCGCTTGCCATGCCACAAAATACGGCACACTGATAGATGGCATGATAATCGCTTTCATTTTTTCCACTGTTGGGGTGAAGCTGATCATTCCGCATTTTTACATTAAACCTGGAGGACACGATGTCAGTAGAAAAGGCATTAGAGCTGATTAAAGAAAGTGAAGCGAAGTTTGTAGATTTACGTTTTACCGATACCAAAGGTAAAGAACAACACGTATCAATTCCTGCTAGCCAAGTTGATGAAGATTTCTTCGAAGAAGGAAAAATGTTCGACGGTTCTTCTATCGCTGGTTGGAAAGGCATTAACGAATCAGACATGGTTCTTCTTCCAGACGCGGAAAGCTGCGTAGTAGACCCTTTCGCTGAAGAAACTCAAGTAAACATTCGCTGTGACATCGTTGAGCCTTCAACAATGGAAGGTTACGAGCGTGACCCACGTTCTGTTGCACGTCGCGCAGAAGAATACCTTAAGTCAACAGGTATTGGTGACACATGCTTCTTCGGTCCTGAGCCAGAGTTTTTCCTTTTTGACGATGTTCGTTTCCACACTGACATGGCAGGTTCGTTCTACAAAATCGACTCTTCTGAAGCGAAGTGGAACTCAGGCGAAGAATTCGAAGGCGGTAACATGGCGCACCGTCCAGGCGTTAAAGGCGGTTACTTCCCAGTACCACCAGTAGATTCTGCGCACGACATTCGTGCTGCTATGTGTCTAGTAATGGAAGAAATGGGCTTAGTAATTGAAGCGCATCACCACGAAGTTGCTACCGCTGGTCAAAACGAAATTGCTTGCCAATTCAACACGCTAGTAAACAAAGCTGACGAAATCCAAATTTATAAGTATGTGGTTCACAATGTTGCACACGCATACGGCCAAACAGCGACCTTTATGCCTAAGCCTCTTGTAGGTGACAATGGTTCAGGTATGCACTGCCACCAATCAATCTCTAAAGATGGCGTAAACATCTTTGCGGGCGATAAGTATGCTGGTCTATCTGAAGAAGCGCTTTACTACATCGGTGGTATCATCAAGCATGCGCGCGCAATCAACGCGTTTGCTAATGCGTCAACTAACTCATACAAGCGTCTAGTTCCAGGATTCGAAGCACCAGTAATGCTTGCGTACTCAGCACGTAACCGTTCTGCGTCTATTCGTATTCCTCACGTAACAAGTGACAAAGCGCGTCGTATCGAAGTACGTTTCCCTGACCCAACAGCTAACCCATACCTAGCGTTTACAGCAATGCTTATGGCTGGCCTTGACGGAATTAAAAACAAGATCCATCCTGGCGATTCTATGGATAAAGACTTGTATGACCTACCTGCTGAAGAAGCAGCGGAAATTCCAACTGTTGCAAGCTCACTAGAAATGGCGCTTGAAGCACTTGATAACGACCGTGACTTCCTTAAAGCTGGTGGTGTTATGACTGACGACATGATTGACGCTTACATTGACCTTAAGTCAGAAGAAGTAACAACACTTAACATGACAACTCACCCTGTTGAGTTCGACATGTACTACAGCGTTTAAT
>CAYVST010000062.1:0-21417 GCA_964454185.1 uncultured Alteromonas sp. | reverse complement strand
GGGACCTCTACCATGTCAAGGTAGCGCTCTAACCAACTGAGCTATAGACGCATAGTGCGTTACCAGTAGTGTGTGACAAAATCGTCGTGGCAACGGCGCGTATATTACTTAGGCTTACGCCTGCCTGCAAGAAAAACTTAACCCCATCTGTGTTAAGTGCCTATTAAATCAGCAGTGTTCTGTTACGTTTACCTACTTTTGACGTTTACACTTGCCTAAATGGCAACGGCTTGATGCTGTCTACTATTGTGCCGTCTGCGACTGATTTCATAAAATACTCTCCAAGCCTGTCCGTCTCACTTAGCACGGTTTGCCAGTACTTAATTCGAGTATTGGCGTCTAATACTTCAAAGTCCTTACGGTCTGGAATTTTGCCGTAGGGCAGGTTTGCGACAAAAGACGCCGAAGGAACAAGCATCACTACATTGTCGTAGCTAGTTCGATGCGGGACGCGTCGTTTAAGCCCCTTGTCGAACCACCCAGGAATAGGCTTATTATAAAAATGTGGGTATAGCACTAGCCCTTTGGATGGACCAAATGATAAATCGAAGTGGTAGTCAATAATGCCGCCATCACGATACATCCCAATCGGCGCTCCTTCAATTTCTGACACCCCTTCTATGACCACAGGAATAGACCCCGAAGCAAGTAGCGCACTGTGAATGTTACCTTGAGTAAGCTCATGATATTGCGTCGGTAAATGATAAGGATCGTTTATGGTAAAGTCGCTGCCCGGTGTCGAAAACACGTAGCGTGTATACAAACGAGATAGGTTCTTCCGGCTGACGGTATTAACCGCAGCACTCATTGCAAGGCCCGAAAGTTGCCTAAATTTACTTTCAAACCGTGTCGCACCTAGGCACTTTGCAACAATAAGATGTGCTTTAAAACGCGGATTAGCGATAACTTGCTGTTTGCCCTGATCATCAACCATGACCTTAAGCAAATCCATCGCTTTTTCGGTAATCTCTCTTGGCGTCGGTTTGTCGCTGCTGTACGTGGTGGTGGAGTACGACGTTGCAAGACGATTAATTGCACTTAGAGGGTCGTCTTGCACAGCACATATCGTTCGAAACGCACCGGCCGAAGACCCTATAACGTTTATTTGATGAGAAACTCCGGCAAACCATTCAGGAAATAAAACACGGTCTAGACCTGCAAGCGAGAACCACTTTGGCCCGCCTGACGCGCCAAGAAAATAGCTAAACAACTCTGGGGTAAACCCGTGTTTTGAAATGGTATCGCGTGCAGTCTTACCTGCATAAACGTCAAGAGGTGCCACTTAAAGTCCTTAAATTACGATTTCGCCGCAATTTAACAGTTAGCCTGTCAAAAGTAACCCTTTTGATTACTACAGATGTGCTTGTCAGACCACGTTATAAAAGGTACACGCGCATTTTTTAGGCCATAAGCCTATCTATCACTTTTTTAAATAATACATACTCAGAATCTGTGATATTCGATAACTTTTCTTTCTGCCATTTGACCACTTCTGGAATAATTTGGCTGTATACCTGTCGACCTTTATCAGTTAGGGAAACCATGACCGCGCGCCTATCTTTGTCACACGGTGCTTTGCCTATAAGCCCATCGCGCTCCAATTGTTGTAGTGCTCTTGTGATCGTGACTTTGTCGAGTTGAGTGGTACCTACCAATTGCTTAGCTGTCATGGTGGTTAAATGGGTGTGCGCCAAACGATCAAGATTTTCATCAGTATTCATTGACGCACCAAGCGTTGCCATAACTCTCCATTGTGGCATAGTGAGCCCATAGACCGCATAAACCAATGATAACGACTCACTTAAATTGGCAGAAAGCATTGCAACTTTATACGCCAACATATTGTCGAGATCCATGCGTTCTCCCCAGTACAAAAAGCCAAAGCACCAACAAAGGTGTAATTGCAACCTAACGATTTGTAAACATAATGAAACGGCTTAAACCCAATAGCCACGGTTCAGCTTGCGTTAACAATTGATTTACACCTAATTTATCTCTAGCCTAACGCAATTAGTTTCATTTGCAACTAAATGCCACCTATTCACTCTATAACGGCGGAACTCGTTTATGGAAAACTTAACATACTTGTCTGGGTTTAATAATGAACACGAGACGGAGGCCCTGCCTGGCGCGCTTCCTATCGGGCAATTTAGTCCACAAAGCGTCAACTACAAACTTTACGCCGAACAGTTTAGTAGCACTGCCTTTACCGCGCCGCGTGCCGAGAACCGTCGAAGCTGGACATATCGGCTTCGACCTTCTATTGCAATGGGAGACTTCACTCCATTGGATAATGGCTTAATACGCACTGCGCCAGAAACAGATATCCCGTGCCCGCCTAACGTATTACGTTGGGGCCCGATGCCTTTGCCTGATACTAAAACCGACTTTATTGATGGCCTTGTAACCATCGCAACCAACGGCGACGCAAAAGCACAACTTGGTATTGGGATCCATTGCTATGTTGCCAATACATCTATGGGCAATAGAGTGTTCTATTCTTCTGATGGTGAAATGTTGTTTGTACCACAGCTGGGTAAAATGCTAATTACCACTGAATTTGGAAAATTAACCGCAGGTCCCGGAGAAATTCTTGTTATTCCAAGAGGCGTACGCTTTGCCGTTGCCCCGATTGATGAAGTGATTCGTGGCTATATTTGCGAGAACTACGGGCATCCATTTGTGCTGCCTGAGCGAGGCCCTGTAGGAGCCAATGGTTATGCAAATCAACGGGACTTTAAATATCCAACGGCGTGGTTTGAAGATAACGATACCCCTCATGTCGTGATCAATAAGTTTTGTGGAAACTTATTTGAAGCAACGCTTGATCATTCCCCATTTGATGTAGTGGCGTGGGTGGGTAACTCAGCGCCTTACAAATACGATTTGTCTTTGTTTAACGTAATGAACACGGTAAGTTTCGATCATCCCGACCCATCAATTTTCACAGTACTCACCGCGCCGTCTGACTTGGAAGGGACTGCCAATGTGGACTTTGTCATTTTCCCTCCCCGTTGGATGGTAGCAGAGCATACGTTCCGCCCGCCCTATTATCATCGCAATATCATGAGTGAATTTATGGGGCTAATTGAAGGTACATACGATGCAAAAGAGCATGGTTTTGTACCCGGAGGGATGAGTTTACACAATTGTATGACGCCTCACGGCCCTGAAGCAGAAGTATTTGAAAAGGCGTCGAACGCTAGTCTTGAACCACAGCGATACGAGAACACGCTTGCATTTATGTTTGAGTCTCGCTACCCCATTGCGCCTACACACCATGCAATGAATGCTGACTACCGACAGCAAAACTATTTAGCGTGCTGGGATGGACTCAAAAAATACTACGATGGTAAGAAGTAAATTGTGATTGAAGCTGTGTATGCAACCAGCGTACACGCATTAAGACATTCTTGGTTAAGTGTACGCTTTTATGAACACTTAACCAGCGTCTACAATAGATATTAAGGCTTTAAAAATTAATTAGTTAGCTTCCCCAACGCGTCACATCTTAATTAGGTTCTTAACGCCGAAAACAAAACGTTACACTGTCTGTTTCCAACCCACAGGCACAGTATTCTGGCTGGCTATTGCCTGTATTTTTACCTCGCGCTTACAATCGAGTCACAATTAAAAAGTAGTATCACGTTGAGGAAGAATCTCCATGGCAGATTTGTTTGAAAACCCAATTGGCCTAGATGGCTTCGAATTTCTTGAGTTCACTGCACCTGAAAAGGGAATGTTAGAGCCGATTTTTGAGGCAATGGGTTTCACCCTAGTTGCACGTCATAAGTCAAAAGACGTTGAGCTTTGGCGCCAGGGCGATATTAACTTATTGAGCAATTACGAAAAGAATTGCCACGCCTCCTACTATGCAGAAGAGCACGGCCCTTCAGCATGCGGTATGGCATTCAGGGTAAAAGACTCGCAAACAGCTTACAGTGAAGTATTAGCCAGAGGTGCGCAGCCAATGGATACTTACACAGGTCCAATGGAGCTTAAGTTGCCGGCAATAAAAGGGATTGGTGGCGCTATGCTCTACCTTATTGACCGATATGAAGGTGACAATACTATTTACGACATTGACTTCAACTGGATTGAAGGCGTTGATCGCAACCCTGAAGGTTGTGGTTTTCACACGCTTGATCACCTTACCCACAATGTATACCGTGGTCGTATGGACTTTTGGGCTAACTTTTACGAGAAGCTGTTCAACTTCCGTGAAATTCGTTACTTCGACATCAAAGGCGAATACACAGGCCTTCTTTCAAAAGCAATGACAGCACCAGACGGTAAAATACGCATTCCACTTAATGAAGAAGCGGTTGGCGGTGGTGGCCAAATTGAAGAATTCTTGATGAAGTACAATGGCGAAGGTATTCAACATATTGCATTTGCTTGTGACAACCTATTAGAGTGCCTTGATAAGTTGAAAGCGCGTGGTATGAAGTTTATGACACCACCACCAAACACGTATTACGATATGCTGGAAGAGCGACTTCCCGGACATGGTGAAAACGTCGACGAACTTCAAAAACGTGGCATTTTGCTAGACGGTACAACGGAAAACGGCGAACCACGCCTACTGCTGCAGATTTTCTCTGAAACGGTATTTGGTCCAGTCTTTTTTGAGTTTATTCAGCGCAAACAAGACGACGGCTTTGGTGAAGGAAACTTCAAAGCGCTGTTTGAATCTATCGAGCGCGATCAAGTTAACCGTGGTGTTATTAATAAGTAACTCTCACAGATAGCGCAAGCGAAAGACTAGGCAGCTTAATCGCTGCCTTTTTCATATAGCGCACAAGCGGCCCCAGAAGGGTCGATAATTACGCAAAAGCTATCTTGTCCATGGTGCCTTACCTCCCCTACTATTTGACCACCTTTGTTCGTTGCCATCGCTAATGAATCTTGCAAATTGTCCACGGTAAAATAGTTAATCCAACCACCAGGTAGTGATGCATTCACACCTTTTTTGTGACAAATACCACCCACCGGCGTGCCGTCACTTTTCATCACGACATAGTCACTGTAACCGCCCATGTCGATGGGCTCTTTCTTCCATCCCATTACCGCTTCATAAAATGCAACCAGTGTTGCAGCGTCTTCTGTTGTAATATCACACCAAGAGGTATCGGACATGGCATCTTTCCTCAGTAGTCTTATCAAATAACCGCCATTGCACTTGTGTTAACAAATGTAGAACAAGTTGTCTCAATAAAACAACCCAAAACAAAAATCTCTGAAGATAGAGGCGCAGTGATATCCTTATGGATAGCCGCAATGTCAAGGTAAGAAATTGCAAAAAAAGTAAACATTTTTTGTTTTCCCTGTAGACATCACCTGTGAATAATGCTTGCAAATTTGATAATGTTATCCACTGCACATTGTTTGTACAGTTTATTTATACCAATAAAACCAATAACTTACAAGAAACCCCCAAACTACTCAACAAACTTATCCACAGATTAAGTGGATAACACGTAGCACTTAACCACAGTTAGTGGTTTAATGTGAATATCTTCGAAGTTTTCATTTTTCCGGTCGCTCATGCCAAAGCAAACACTCTTAGTTCACGAGTCTTTATTTACAATTCACAGCCTAGATCCCGATAGCGAGATACCCGCTTCAGTGCTAAAAAGCCCCCTTTTCTTTCTGGGTAAAACTGAGGATGAACTCTCTATTGTTGTTCCTAGTAGCGTGGATGTATCGTCATTGGATTGCGATGAGGGGTGGCGGGCATTAGAACTTCTTGGGCCACTTCATCTTTCACTAATCGGGATCATGGCGCAAATCGGTCAGGTGTTAGCGGCGGCAAAAGTATCCATTTTCGTTGTATCAACCTTCGACACCGATTTCTTTTTGGTTAAAGATAACAAGTTGGGCGATGCGATTTCTGCACTTAAAAAGGCAGGATACTCAGTAAATGAGGAAAAATAACTGTGAGTGGTAAACTACTTCACTACCCGCCAGAGACATTTCAAAAACGATTTGATATCCCAAGCCCTTTTTCTGGCCAAGTTACATCAATTGATGAACTGGATGATCCTATGCTCAAGCATGGCTTTTTTGGCCCTGGTGCAGCCGTTGCTTCCACGGCAAACTCTGTCATTGCTCCATTTAGCGGCACAGTCTTAAGTGTACAACCACTTGACTATGCGATAGACGTTAAATCATCCGCCGGTTTAAAATGCAGAATAAAGTATGGTTTTGATACCTTGCATTTACATGGTGCACAATTTAACTGTGCATATAAGGTAGGCGATAAGTTTGACCACAAATCACCACTGTTCACGCTAAATTCGGCATGGTTGAAGCAACAAGGAGTTGCAAATATTTGTATAATGACCGTAATGAATGCTCAGGCGCTACTGGGTGTAATGGCGACCAATAGAAAATATGTCGAAGCAAGCGAAGATCCACTCTTAACTCTTTTTGTATAACAAACAAAATTTCACGAAAACGCTTGTCTCTTCCAAGTATACTATTATGAGATTCGTTGTAATATTCGAGCGTTCTAAACAAGACAATAAGACACACCAACAAGTAGTATGGAAATTTCAATATGAGTACAGTCCTTTACGGTATTCCTAACTGTGACACAATAAAAAAAGCCAAAAAATGGCTTAGTGATAACGATATTGCATTCACCTTTCACGATTATCGAAAAGATGGTATTGACCAAGACTTTCTTCAGCGCGCTGAGGCGGAACTTGGATGGGAAACGATGCTAAACAAACGCGGCACAACTTACAGACAACTCGACGACGCGCAAAAAGCGTCAATCGATAAAGACAAAGCGCTGGCGTTACTTGAAATGCATCCTGCTATGGTAAAACGTCCTATCTTAGTTCACGACAACAACTTCTACATCGGTTTCAAACCTGCACAATACGAGGCCATATTTTGTTAAACGACTCTGTTATTGAAATAGCCAAAAATCTAATGAACCGCCGCTCGGTAACCCCAGAAGACGCAGGTTGCCAAGATGCCATGAAAGACTTTCTAGCGGCGTTGGGTTTCATCAATGAAACCATGGTGTTTGAAGACACCACAAATTTATGGTCACGTCGCGGTAAAGAAGGCCCGGTTTTTTGCTTTGCTGGGCACACCGATGTTGTGCCGAGTGGTCCTGAAGATGCGTGGAAAACACCGCCATTTGTGGCAACTGAGGTAGATGGGTTTCTGCATGGTAGAGGCGCAGCTGACATGAAAGGTAGCTTAGCTGCCATGCTTGTCGCGACCAGAGAATTTGTAACCAAGTATCCAAACCACAGTGGCAGCATTGCCTATCTTATTACCAGTGACGAAGAAGGCCCTTTCATTAATGGCACAACGCGTGTTATCGACACTTTAGAAGCGCGTAATGAAAAAATCACGTGGTGCGTAGTTGGTGAGCCTTCATCAACCGAAGAAGTCGGTGATATTGTTAAGAATGGGCGTCGAGGCTCACTCACTGGCGACTTAGTCGTAAAAGGTATTCAAGGTCATGTTGCCTACCCTCACCTTGCCAAAAACCCGGTTCATATGGCCACCGCTGCACTTGATGAATTGGCTAAATCTCATTGGGACAACGGTAATGACTTTTTCCCGCCAACGAGCTTTCAAATATCAAACATTCACGGCGGCACAGGAGCGGGTAACGTAATTCCTGGAGAGCTTCATGTTTGCTTTAACTTCCGTTTCTCAACAGAAGTTACCGACAAGCAACTAATAGAACGTGTAACAACTATCTTAGATAAACACGAACTCGACTATGACATAGCGTGGACATTCAATGGCCAACCATTCTTAACCGATACCGGAGCGCTACTTGACGCCACTCAGGGCGCGATTGAAGCGGTAAAGGGAACGCCAACGGTGCTGTCTACGGCAGGTGGCACTTCTGATGGACGCTTTATCGCCCCTACTGGCGCACAGGTCATCGAGCTTGGTCCAGTAAATGCCACAATACACAAAATTGATGAATGCGTAAAAATGGCTGACTTAGAACAACTCGCTGACATGTATTTTGGTATTTTGGAAAGACTACTAGCACACTAATGCAACATATTTCAGACGAGCTATGGCTAGGCCTTAAAAACAACAGCTTAGTTGATGTCGGCACGAATCATCAGCTTCATTGTGAGGTCGTTAATGACTTTCTCGCAATGCAGTCTGCTGCTTGTAAAGACGGTCTCGACCTTCAGCTTGTCAGCAGTTTTAGAGACTTTTCTCGCCAAGCCGCAATCTTCAATCGAAAGTGGCTTGGTCAGTCTGCTATTCTCGACGAAAAGAGCCAACCTCTTGCACATAATTCGCTAAGTGATGCAACCAAACTGCATGCTATTTTAATGTGGTCAGCCTTACCTGGAGGCAGTCGCCATCATTGGGGCACCGATTTTGATGTCTATGACAAAGCGGCCGTTATGCAGTGGGGTGGTCAGTTTCAGTTAATCGACAAAGAGTACGAACCTGAAGGGCCATGTTATCCTCTTGCCTGTTGGCTAGAGAAAAACATGGCGTCGTTTGGTTTCTACCGGCCGTTTGACAAGCACACCGGTGGCGTGTCGCGTGAACCATGGCACTTGAGTCATCGTGCCACTTCCGCACATTTCGAAAAAGCGAGAAACCAACCTGCTATGCATAAAGCAATTAGCAATAGCAACATTGAAGGGAAAGAAACGATACTCGCTTTACTCCCTTCGCTTTTCGAACGCTATGTGTTGAACAAAGGCAATAGGGAGTCCTAACGATGGAATTAAGCTGGTTATTGGTCATTATTATTTTGGTGTTGGGTGTAGTGGTAGGAAACATCACACTGCTTAAATACAGCGCTAAATTCAAATTCCCAACACCATCAAAACCATCTGATTCAGACGTTAACGCTAGCGGCAGTGCGCAAGCAGACAATCAATCTAAAAAAAACAATGGCTTTGACGATGAAGATGATTGGTAGGTGTTAGCTAAATTATTCTCCTCTTACCTGAATTTTCTCCACATTGCTAAATTGAGAGGCTTTAGGGCTGTCAGTTAATGCAAACTCTATAGCAACATAGTTGTTTCTAATTTTGTGATTCGGCTTAGTGTAAACCCATTTCTGGACACCTAGAATAGCTGTAGCGTCAAACAGACCATCTTGATCTGAGGCAACAACTTCTATATCAGACACGTTGCCATCACCTTCAATACTAAAATTGATGAGTACTGCCCCCTCAATACCGTTTTTTACTGCATACTTTGGATACTTGGGCAGAGCACGCTTTATTACCGACACAGTATTGTCTTTTGCGCTTTCAACAGCGCTTGCGCTCGCTATAAAAACGGGTGACATTACGGCAGATGCGGTAACCATTACTGCCAGTAATGTATTTCTAAACTCAGCCACCTTCCCTTTTTTCATTGAGGTCATCATTGTGATTATGCTTCCTTTTTATGGTCTTTGTTATTGTTATACACACACTAAGAAACAAAAACTACCCATTAATACAGAGCCTTATATTTCACATCAACAGTCTTTAACCACACATAACACCGACAACCTGCAGATTGACCTAAATTAGCGAGGCTGCTATGTTCTTTGTTGAACAATGACGTTCAACGTTAGACAAGGAGTCACAATATGCGTACTGCTATTCTTATTTTCTTTCTACTACTATCCCACCCACACCTCTCTTTTGCTGAAGAACCAGCCAGCTTGCACGATTTATTGTTAGTAAAAGCAAATTCAGGAAATGCAGAGGCAAGCTATCATTTGGGCATGCTATACAACAATGGCATTGGCGTTGAAAAATCTCCTGTAAAAGCGTTTGCTTTTTTTGAAGAAGCTGCACAAGGAGGAAACGCTTTAGGCCATTACAAGATGGGCTGTTACTATGGAGGTCAATTTGGCAACATTGACGGCATAATACTAGATGCTCAAAAAGCCAAAACGCACAAACAAATTGCCGCAGAAGCAGGGTACCGTATAGCACAACACGACATGGCAGCTATTGCTTTTCGTGCAGGCGATACTGAAGCAGCGGTTAAATGGGCGAAAAAAGCAGGTGAACAGGGGTATATACCCGCACTTTCAAGCCTGTTATCTCTTTACAAAATGCCAAACCCCACTGAATCAGAGAGCGGAATTACAGATAAAGAAGCCTATTTAGTGTTGCTGAAAATGAAAGTATTAGCACCAAAAAACGACAACATAGAGAAATTACAACGGGAAATTGAAAGCAACTTGAGTGAGCGTACGATAAACGATATTAAACTCATCACCGAAAATTGGCTCCCCGCTCCTTCTCACATATCACGACTTGCAAGCCAAGGAATACGCCGTTCGAAGATTGTGGCAGGGGTCAGCGACACATTATAAACGTTATTTGATAGACCCATACGAGCGGTGAGCGAAACAGTGCGGGGGTTGCCTTAGCATTACTTTGAAGAAACGGCACCGCAAGTACTATTTGACTGCATACACACCTGAATTTGTTCTATTATCCATGCGGTTGCCGCTTTGTGAGTAGGGAAAAATGCAAATGGCAGCGTTGAACCAGCGTATAAGCGAGTCCAAAATTTCTTTTGCAATTCCGCTCCTTCCGTTTCATTAAACACGACCGCTGTGGCTACCAGCCCCTTTGCTACCGCTTTATTGACAATGGCGTGAGCACTGGGTGTTGCTGACATAGGAGCCAATGCCAACCCTTTCACGTTCACAATACTTCCCCAGCAAGGCACATTAATTTTCTCTCTTTGCGCACCAACCACTGATTCGTACTTGCGCATAAATTCCAGATTAAAAGGCCCTATGAGGTCAATGAATAAAATGTTCTGATGCGCATCAAACTCGGCTTTGACTTCTCCGTGCGCACTAAACTTACTGCTATCCAAATCTTAACCTCCAGAAACTGCTTCCATAAAACATCGCTCCCTATACTAAAGTATAGTGACAGTTGTTATATCTGTCGATGCTTTAGCCAGCAATTCACCATTAAAAAAGGGAAGCTATCGCTTCCCCTTTTGCTAAAAGTGACTAAACACTATTGCACATTCGCATCTTTATTTTTCACGTACTTTTCAAGCCATTGGTCTTGCTCCCATAGTGTGTGCAAGACGCTTTCTTTTGCTCGATAACCGTGGCTCTCTTTTGGCAGCATTACCAGACGTGTCACAGCACCTAAGCCTTTAAGTGCGTTGAAGTAACGTTCACTTTGCATCGGATAGGTGCCAGAGTTGTTGTCTGCTTCTCCGTGAATTAACAACAACGGCGTTTTCATTTTGTCAGCATGCATAAACGGCGACATTGTGTAATACACTTCTGGTGCATCCCAATAGTGACGCTCCTCAGATTGGAAGCCGAAGGGTGTAAGCGTTCGGTTATATGCTCCAGACCGCGCGATACCTGCAGCAAATAAATCAGAATGAGACAACAAATTAGCGACCATAAACGCACCATAGCTATGCCCCCCCACTGCAACGCGCTCAGGGTCAATAAGTCCTTTCTCATCTAACGCGTCTATCGCAGCTTTTGCGTTCGCGACTAGCTGGGTTCTAAAGGTATCGTTCGGCTCTTCGTCACCTTCACCTACAATTGGGAAAGACGCATCATCTAAGACAACATACCCTTTCGTTACCCAATAGATTGGAGAGCCGTACCAAGGATACGTGAAAGTATTGGGATTTTGAGTATTCTGACCCGCACTCGATTTATCTTTAAATTCTCTAGGATATGCCCACAAAATCATAGGGTAACGCTCACCTTCTACATAGTCTGTTGGTAGATATAGCGTTCCTGTTAAATCGAGGCCGTCATCGCGTTGATAGGTTATTACTTCTTTCTTAACGTTTTGGATACTCTCAAACGGGTTGTCAAAATCGGTCAATTGACTTAGCGATTTGTCATCTAGATTTCTGAAGTAGTAATTCGGGTAATCACGTTTTGACTCTATACGAACAAGTAAGCGGTTTTCATTCAGATTAAAATCACGTAGGTCTTCGTATTTTCCTTCAAGTTCAGACGTATAAAGACGCGTCGTTTTTAATGTCTCTAAATTTAACTCATCTAAAAACGGAAACTGTCCTTGTGGCGTAAACCCATCACCTAACAAGAACACGCTTTTATCTTTCACAACGAGTTCGTCTTTGAAGTAAGCATTTTTCTGAGTTACGAAACTACCTGGATCGCTATAGCGGTCTTGATAGCTACGGTCTGAAATAATACGCGCTGGCTTCGTTTGATTAGGGCTAAACACATACGTTTTGGTATTACGGGTATTCCACCAATAATCTCGCGCAATCGCTAAGTCGTCATCTTTCCAAATGAACTGATAGAAACGATCTTCGGTTTTGAGAAGCTCTGACGGTGCCCCTGTAAACGGCGCAGTAAGCTGCATTAGCTTATCTCTATGCGTTACGTCAGCTTCTGGATCGCCACCATCTAATGCTTCCGCGTACACTATTGTATTGGGTTGATCGTCTCTCCACTGCACATCTCTTGGACCGGTTCTTACCGCCATAAAACCTTGCGGTAAGTCCTCAATAAGAGGAACTGAAACGATTGTCTTGGCAAGCTTGGCATCCATGTTATAAACATCAACAGAATGACCAAAACGGCGATATGTCACCAAATAAGAAAAAGGACGTTGGTACTCTTGTACCATGACATACTCTCCGCCTGGCGATACGCTCACTTCACCATACATACCAGCCTTACGCCACAATGCAGCATCACCTTTAAGCCAAACACGATAAATCTCTGAACGCGCAAGTTGCTCAAAATTCGCTTCATCGTTTTTGTTTTTTAGCAAATCTTGATAGGTTCTATTCTGCGCTTTTTTGCCATCGCTCATAGAAATTGTGGGCCCGCTAGGTACCGCAATACTCGTATCGATAAGCGGCTTTCTATCGCTAGGGACAACCTTCACTAACAGCGATGTGCTTTTCGCATCCCAGCTGATAACATCCCCCATATTGGCATTGAGTGGTTTATCGAAAAGTCGTTTTGCCGACGCCTGCTCGATATCTAATATCCATAACTCAACATGCGCTTTGGTTGTATGGGTAAAGGCAATAAAACGCTGATTGGGAGACCACTTAAAGTTTGCAAGTTTAGGCGATGGTGGTAGCCCGTTAACCAAAAGGCTTTCTGTACTACCAACACGCTGAATTTCAAGCTTATTGTAATAGGTTACGCGGCTACCAATGTTAGTCACTGGGTCTATTCGAAGGCCAGCTAAGCGCAACTCTTCTTTTGATAGGTCATCAATTGACTTGTAGTTGTCACGAAAGATCAGCACCATATTTTCTTGCTTATCGTCAAGCAAGGTGGCTGGCGCAAGTGTCACATCAACGAGATCTAAAATTTCTTTTGATGGTTTTTGATATTGAAGTGCATCTTGCGCAAATAGCGAATTTGCACAAAACACACAGATAACGGCTATCCACATTCTCAGCATGTTAAATCCTTTATTGATTTGAGATAGTTTATGTTTATTTTAAAGGGTTCTACGCAGCACCACGCCAATGTTTACAAACAAAAATGGCATAGTTGAACTATGCCACCTGATATAAGGCGTTTTATGTTGCTAACAATAACTTAAAGCGGCGTCGTCTTTACCGCTGTGCCGCTTATGCTTACCATTAGCATGCTTCCTTTATCACCAATGACTTGGTAATCAAGGTCGATACCTACAACTGCATTTGCGCCCATACTTCGAGCTTCATGCTCAAGTTCAGTGAAAGCAAGTTTACGCGCGGTGGTAAGCTCTTCTTCGTATGAACCAGAACGTCCGCCTACGATATCTCTAATTGACGCAAAAAGATCTTTGAAAACATTGGCCCCCATAACAGCCTCACCAACGACAATGCCGTAGTAGGCCTCTATTTTGTGCCCTTCAAGTGTTGGTGTTGTAGAAACAATCATATGTAACTCCTTTTATAATAGTGCTTGTTGTAGTGACGCTACTAACGATTCTGCTTTTTCCTGAGTATAAGGGACCGCAGCTTGGTTGCCCCACACAGGTTTAGGCCATGCCACATCGCTCTCAAAACGCGCGACGTGATGAACATGAAGTTGCCTAACCACGTTACCTAACGCAGCCACGTTTAATTTATAAGGCGAGAACATTGCCTGCATTACTTGTGACACATGTGCAGACTCTTTGGTAAGCATAACTTGCTCTTGCTCAGTTAGCTCTATAATTTCTGCGATATCATGCTTTTTAGGTACAAGAATAAGCCAAGGAAATTGGCTGTCATTCATTAACAGTACACGAGAAAGCGAGAGATCGCAGACAAAAAATGTATCATTGTGTAAACGGCTATCAAGCTTAAACATCTAAATCGTCCAACGTGGTTGGAACTACCGTTAATAGTGCGCGTTGCCCTATCGCTACTTTTGCGTTGGGGAACACGATGGCTTCACCATCCTGAGTGGCTTTGTATTGGGCTCCGGATTCAGTTGCCAATACCGTACCTTTACTGTAATACGTGAAATTCGGAGTATCGTCATCAAAGTGAAGTTCGAAATCTTCATGGTGTTTATTGATGATTTGATTTACACGGTAAATATCGAGTGTTTCGACATCTACATCGGGTGCAAAATCATCTTCTGATATCAGTGAAACTATCGACTGTTTAGCATCCTCAAAACGCCCCATGTCATTTTCACCAAAAGGACGTACTTTTCCAAGCTCTACGGTAAATGCATGTGCATTAAACTGGTATGAAGAAAAATAACTAAACGTTGTCGTCGCGCTTTCAGAAAGCAAGATAGTTTTCACACCACACGCCGCTAAAAAAGCCAATTGACCTTTGCTGTGTTTACGCTCATGTAAGTAAGGATATACTGCAAACTTCTCGTTTTTCGAGGCACGAATTGCGGTATGTAAGTCATAGTGATATCGAATACCCTCGTGTTTTTCAAAAAAACTCGCGACCGCTTCCTCTAGCGCTTTCGCTCTTACTCGTTCAGCGTTAACCAGCCCGTCACCTTTTGAGTGTGCACCGCTAAACAAACGGTTCATATTCTCCTCAACGAAGCGCTCGGCTATATCCATAGAGGCTAAATTACCAAACAAAAACAGTACATTATGTGCAAGCGTCAACTCACCTTTAAGTATACGCTGTACAAGTTCATCACATATCTCAATAGGCGCAGTTTCATTACCGTGGACACCGCAAGAAATAACAATCTGCTTGTTAGGTGCGGTGCGAGATTGAGGAAAGAAACTGATTATGCCCGGCGCCGTAACTGTTACCTGGGTACCGTTAGCTAGGGCAAATTCTGTCGGTGAGTCAAAAATTTCGGGGGAACGGCGTGAAAGTGTTAGAAATTGGCCGCTTTCTATCAATTGTTGCATGTTTTAACCAGTCTACTCGAGAATGGTAACAGTGTATCGAGAGCGGCGTTTAAAATCACCCAGTGACGATGAATATTGTTGTTAAGGTGTAAACAACGGGGGTTACGCCAAGTTTAGTCTCGCTCGGCGTGGAGACTTACCTACCATAATTTCCCTTTGTGTCAGTGAAATGAAATCTCTAAGCGGCACTGCTCTTGAAAACAAATAGCCCTGACCTTCAGTAATGCCTACCTCGCGAAGAATATGCAGTTGCTCCAATGTTTCTACGCCTTCAGCAACAACGGCACAGCCTTTTGCCGTACCAATAACCTTCGCAGCCTCAATAATAGCGCGATTAACCGGGTGCATCTCCAATTCCATAATGAAAGACTTGTCTATTTTAATCGCGTCAAGGTCAAGGTCTCGTATGTAAGCCAAATTCGAGTAACCCTTACCGAAGTCATCTACTGAAATAGAAACGCCTAGGCTTCTAAGTTCATCCATCTGTTTCTTGACCATCAGAGAGTTAGAAAGCGCGACATCTTCCGTTAATTCAAGTTCAATTCGCTCTAACGACATGCCATATGTTTCACTCAGCATGGAGAGTGTTGGAATTAGTTGGTTATCATAAAGCTGTGTCGGCGAAATATTTACAGAAAGAGAAAGCGGGAGTCGCATTACCTCGAACTCAGCCAACGCTCTAAACGCTTGCTCTAACGTCCAATAACCGAGTTCATTCATCATGTTGTATGATTCAGCGGCTTCTATTAGTGGCCCGGGAAACAACACGCCATCTAACGGATGGTTCCACCGTAAAAGGCACTCACCCCCAACAACCTCTAACGTATTCAAATTCACTTTTGGCTGGTAATACAGTTCTAGCTCGTTGTTAGCAATTGCCCGCTTTAGGTCAGCTTTTAACGCCAGGCTGCGCCCTGTATCAGTCTTGTCCATCGTTGAAAGCGCACTGTAATTTGCATACTTGTTCTCTTTCGCTTGTTTCAGTGCTGTTTCCGCTTTTGAAACAAACGTTGTGATATCAAAACGACTACAGCTCCCACACACTACACCAACATTAAAATCAGCAATAAATGCCGTATCTTCATGGTGCATAGGTGCTTTGAAATGTTCGATCAAACGTTCAAACATGTGACGCATCACCGTTTCTCGTCTTTCGTTGGGAACAACGAGGCCAAACACGTCGCCGCTAATACGCCCCAAGGAGACACGACTACCAAAAAGCGCCTGTATTCTATTCGCTATTTCTAGCAAGAATTGGTCGCCAATGTGGATACCAAGGCTCGTAGTGACATCAGAAAAGCGAACCACATCAATGAGCATCAGCGACAATGATTGGCTTTGCGCAGCTTCTCGAGAAATGCTGTCAATAAATGCATATCGATTGGGGATGGTTGCCAGTGATGTGTGTACTTGGCTCATGGTGTTTTCCTTCAGCGTTAACGCGTCTAGGTACAAATAAACAACTACTCATATAAAACCATGGTGCATAGCGAGGTGCAACGACGGTAACGTATCAGTTTGTATACCCTATTATTATTATCGACAACTTTCTGGACAAAAAGTACATCCCCGTAACTATAACGCTTACAGTGGGTAAAAAACCATTAAACTTTAAGCTAGGTTAAACAATTAAGACACAACGCGATATTAGCTATACGTTTGCAACAGAATACCTGTGACAAAAAAGCCCAGTCAGTAAAACACTGCTGGGCTTTTTCAAATGACGTTGCGTATACAATTAGCTATCAATTCGACACGGTGAAAGTTTCCACACACGCTCAACATAGTCTCGAATTGAGCGGTCTGAGGTAAATTTGCCCATTTTAGCCGTATTGATAATGGCCATTTCAGCCCAGCGTTCTTTATCTCTGTACGCCGCATCTACCGCAATTTGAGCATCCGAGTATGCACGGAAGTCTGCCAGTACCATGTACGGGTCGCCGTTATCAAGTAGGCTCTGTTTGATAGATACCAATGCACCTGGCTTGCCTGGCGTGAAATAATCAGTCTCTAACCAATCTAGTACTGCTTTAATTTCGGCATCTTTATAATAGTAGTCGTATGGGTTGTAGCCGTTGGCTTTAAGCTCATTGACTTCTTCTACCGTCAGACCAAATATAAAGATATTGTCGTCGCCAACTTCTTCAGCAATTTCAACGTTTGCACCATCAAGTGTACCAATGGTAACCGCACCGTTAAGCGCCAACTTCATGTTGCCCGTGCCTGAAGCCTCTTTACCTGCCGTACTGATTTGCTCAGACACATCAGCAGCTGGAATCATCTTCTCAGCAAGCGAAACACGGTAGTTAGGTAGGAATGCCACCTTAATTTTATTGTTAACACGTGGGTCATTGTTTATCTTGTCTGCAATTTTGTTAATCGCAAAAATGATATCTTTTGCCAGCTTGTAACCCGGTGCTGCTTTTGCGCCAAACACAAATACACGAGGGTGAATGTCGTAATCTGGGTTTTCAAGAATGCGACGATACAGTGCCATAATGTGCAGTAATGCAAGGTGCTGACGCTTGTATTCGTGTAAGCGTTTAATCTGTACATCAAAAATTGCGTTTACGTCAACTTCCAAGTCTAGAGACTTGCGAATCTCTTCGGCAAGCAACTCTTTGTTTTCCAACTTCACTTTCATGAATTGCTTTTGGAACGTCTTGTTGCTTGCAAACTTGGCCAGCCCTTGTAGCTTATCAAGATCTTTAGGCCAGCCTTCGCCAATTTTCTTATCAATCAATTTTGATAATGCTGGGTTACATGCCTTCAACCAGCGACGAGGCGTAATGCCGTTTGTGACATTAGTTAATTTACCTGGATACAGCTCGTCAAATTCAGGGAATAGTGAAGACTTAACAAGACGTGAGTGCATCTCAGCAACACCGTTGACCGCAAACGAGCCAATCACCGATAAATGCCCCATGCGAACCATCTTTTCATTACCTTCTTCAATGATTGAAAGCTTCGCTTTCATGGCATTGTCACCAGGCCATTTCTTATCAACTTCCGCCATGAAACGGTGGTTGATTTCATAGATGATCTCAAGGTGGCGAGGCAGGATTTTTTCAATCATGCGAGCAGGCCACTTTTCCAGTGCTTCAGGAAGCAAGGTGTGGTTCGTGTAGGCAAAAACTTTTGTGCTGATTGCCCAAGCTTCATCCCAACCAAGTTCTGCGCGGTCTACAAGAATACGCATAAGTTCAGGTACTGCGATGGCTGGGTGAGTGTCATTTAGCTGGATGACAACTTGATCAGCAAAACGGCTCCAATCATCACCATGTGCACGCTTATAACGGCGAATAATATCTTTCAGTGAACACGAGCAGAAGAAATATTGCTGAATTAAGCGAAGCTCTTTACCCGCCTCCGTTTCGTCGTTCGGATAAAGCACTTTTGAGATAGTCTCAGCAGATACGTTCTCACGCTGCGCGTCTACATAACCACCTGCATTAAATACATCCCAGTTAAAGTAGTCCGATGCTTCTGATTGCCACAGGCGTAAAACGTTAACGGTTTTACCCTCATAGCCTACTACCGGGATATCCCATGGTACGCCTTTAACAATTGAACCTGGGTGCCATTCTTTTAGCACGCGGCCATTTTCACCATACTTGGTTTCAACATAACCGTATAATGACACTTCTTGGATTGACTCTGGTCGGCAGATCTCCCATGGGTTGCCATAGTCGCGCCAGCTATCTGGGCGTTCAATCTGAGCACCACTTTTAATTTCTTGTCGGAAAAGGCCATGCTCATAATGAATACCATAGCCGATGGCAGGTAATTCCATGGTAGCAAGCGAGTCAATGAAACAGGCGGCAAGACGGCCAAGACCGCCGTTACCTAAGGCCATGTCTGGCTCTTCTTCTAAAATATCAGAAATTTCGACACCCAGCTCTTTTAGTGCACCGCTTGCAACGTCAAACAATCCAAAATTTTGAAGGTTATTAGATAATAAACGCCCCATTAAGAACTCAGCTGAGAAATAGTGTACAGCGCGGGTATCGTTTAAATAGTGGCTCTTTTGTGTTTTACGCAGACCTTCAAGCACTTGTTCTTGAATGGCAGCACATGTAGCTTTCCACCAGGCATGGTTATTTGCTTTGTTTTCATCGGTGCCTAGTGTGCAATGAAGGTGCTTGATAACAGCAGCTTTAAATTCTGCTTTATCTATCGCAGGAGAGGGTTGCGTCTTTGTCGCTTTAGCGTTCATCTTGCGTCTCACTCTTAATGATTGGGCGCTTTCGCACCGGAAACCGTAATTTAATTACAAAATAACTTAAGAATATGACAGCAATATAGCAGTGCTTAAACGATTTTGTTGTAAACATTTTGTTAAAATAACGAAAAACCGCATGAATTCGTATGCATTCACGCGGTTTTTAACACTTTATTTACAAGAAGGCCTCAGGAATGGTTAATTTTTAACCTTAAGTGATTATTTTTCCAACTAATGCTTCGGCTTCTGCAATTAATTCTTGTAAGTGGCTTTCACCCTTAAAGCTCTCTGCATAGATTTTGTATATTTGTTCAGTACCTGATGGACGGGCTGCAAACCACCCATTGTCGGTCGATACTTTAACGCCTCCAATAGCGGCGTTGTTGCCAGGGGCATGTGTCTGCACCGCCGTTATTGCTTCTCCCGCCAAAGTATTATTGGTTACAACAGAAGCATCCATTGCAGAGAGTTTTTGTTTTTGCTCTAACGTCGCAGCAACATCAACGCGGTTATATACAGGCGAATCAAATTGCTCTGTGAGTGCCTGATAATGTTGACCCGGATCTTTTCCTGTCACCGCAAGAATCTCAGCAGCGAGTAAACATAAGATAAAGCCATCTTTATCTGTTGCCCATGTACTACCATTGCGCTCAAGGAAAATACCACCCGCACTCTCTTCACCGGCAAAGCCAATTGTGCTGGTAGATAGCCCTTCTACAAACCATTTAAAACCCACAGGCATTTCGGCAAGTGGTTTACCAAGGCTTTTGGCAACACGGTCAATCATACTGCTAGACACCAACGTTTTACCTATTTTCAGCGAATCAGGCCATTGAGGTCGGTGCGTATATAAGTAGTTAATTGCCACCGCTAGATAGTGATTAGGGTTCATCAGGCCTGCGCTTTTGCACACAATTCCATGACGGTCAAAATCAGGATCGTTGCCCCACGCTAGGTCAAAGCTGTCTTTCAGTTCAATAAGACCCGCCATTGCAAAGGCTGAAGAACAATCCATTCTAAGCTTGCCATCTTTATCACGACGCATGAAACCAAACTGGGGGTCTACTGCATCATTCACCACGGTGATATCGAGCCCATACTTTTTGGCTATCACGCTCCAGTAACCTACACCGGCACCACCCAATGGGTCTGTCCCTAGTTTGAGGTTAGCATTGGCAATGGCCTGCATATCGATAACACTCGCAAGGTCATCGATGTATGGCACCATAAAGTCTTCTTCACGCACCAAGCCTTTTTCTTGCGCCTGGCGAATATCTATACGAGCGACCGCCTGGTTGTTGTTTTTAATCAGCGTATTTGCACGTTCTTGAATTTGCTTAGTTACATCGCTGTCGGCAGGACCGCCATGTGGAGGGTTATATTTAAATCCCCCGTCTGAAGGAGGATTGTGCGATGGCGTGATGACGATACCATCGGCTTTAATGCCTTTGTTGGCGCGGTTGTGACGAATAATAGTGCGTGAAATAACGGGTGTGGGCGTATACCCCATACTTTCATTGTCACTTCGTTGTATTACTACGTCGACACCATTGGCGCATAGGACTTCTATTGCAGTAATCATGGCTGGTTCTGACAAAGCATGTGTATCTTTACCCACGTATAGTGGCCCAGAAATACCTTCCTGTTGTCGATACTCAACAAGCGCTTGGCAAATCGCACTAATGTGCATATCTGTAAATGTTACGTTAGACGCCGTGCCCCTATGACCAGAAGTGCCAAATGAAACTGCTTGCCCAGGGTCGTTTATATCCGGTTTAAAGCTGTAATACTGGCTTACTAATTGCGCTACGTTAATTAGCTGTTCTTTTGCCGCGGGTTGACCAGCTTGCGGATGTAATGCCATGAAAAAATCCT
>CAYVST010000061.1:0-21510 GCA_964454185.1 uncultured Alteromonas sp. | reverse complement strand
AAGGCACCGATGTAGTCAGTCGCTACGAAGAAATCATTTTCTTCAGAAACGTCTGCGCCGTTACCTAGAAGCGGAGAACCAGAGCGAGGCGTGAAGCCATCTGTTGAAAGCATTAGTGCTTCAGCTGTCAATACGCTGTTGCCGTCCTGACCTTCAAACCATGCTTGCGTTGTACCACCGCCGATAGTGTCAGAACCGAAGTTTGCGTCAGTTTCACACGCTACTACTGCGTTTTCTACTGAAAGCTCACCAGATACCGCGTTAGCAATTGACTCGTCACCGTTAACACGTAGGCAGTTTGAGTAACCTTCACCGCCAGTTACGACTAGGTTGCGAACGTTGCCAGCCGTACCGTTACGTAGACGAACACCGTTAGTACCTGCTGCACCAACGATAGTTACGTTAGAGATAGTAGGCTTAGTAAGTGGCGTCCAAGCTGGGTTATCTTCGTTGTTGTCTGCTTCAATCGCGTTATCGCCGCCCGCTGCAGACTGCTGGATGTATACGTTTTGCGCATTACCTGTCCAACCGAAAGACCAATCTAGAGAGTCATCACCAATGTCAGTAAGTACTACGTTACGTACGCTCACTGTACCACCGAAGAACTCGATACCGTCATCTAGGTTTTGGTGTACTTGAATGTACTCAACTTTGGTACCTGAACCGATACCTGCAAATGAAATACCGTTTAGCTCATCACCTGCTGCAAGTGCTCGACCTGCGTGCTTAACAACAACATAGCGAAGTGAACCTGTGCTATCTGCTGGGTTGTTACCACCGTAAAGACCCGCATCACCTTCAGCTGCAACACCACACGCTGTAAGCTCTGCTTCAGACGTATCTGAGTCATCACCCGTGTTACATAGGTTAGTTGGTGCATTACCTAAAAGTACGATACCACCCCATTGGCCGATATCCGTTTCTTCACCTGTTAAATCTTGTACCGAAGTGAAGGTAATTGGCGCGTTCGCCGTACCGTTCGCTTCAATCATTGAGCCACGACGAACTACTAAGAAGTCATCACCTTGCTCACCAAATACTGTTGTACCTTGCTCGATAAACAATGTCGCGCTATCTGCGTTATCGTTACCAACCGCAGTACGGCCTTTGATCAACCAGTACGCGTCGTTAGTAAAGGTTACGTCAGCAGTGAAGGTAGTGTCTGCCGCTACTTCGTAAACAGGCTTGTCAAAATCAGGGAAGTCTGCAGAAACGTCAGTTGCAAGGCCTTGTGCAAAAGCGTTTTGAACGTCAGTTGGGAAACCACCGTTAACGCCTACTGTCCAACCTACAGTCCAGTCGCTGCCGTTAGGATTGAATGCACCAATGTATTGGCCGCCACCCAGTGCTACTGGAGACGCTGCTGTTGGGAAGTAACCGTTGTCTTCAAGAAGAAGTGCAGATGCCGCTAGTGTGCTGTTACCAGATTGACCTTCGAACCAAGCTTGCGTCGACTCACCACCGATAGTGTCTGAACCAAAGTTGTTTGCAGGTGTTTCACACGCCACGATTGAATCCGTGATAGATAGCTCACCAGACTCTGCATTAGCAATCGCTTCATCACCGTTTACACGTAGGCAGTTAGTCGCTAGTGAAGAACCGGTTACTAGTACATTTGAAAGCACACCTGCTGTACCGTTACGTAGACGTACACCGTTTGTGCCGTCTGCACTTACGATAGTTACGTTAGAGATAGTAGGCTTGGTAAGTGGTAACCAAGACGGGTTGTCTTCGTTGTTGTCCGCTTCAATTGCGTTATCGCCGCCGTCAGCTGACTGCTGAATGTATACGTTAGTTGCGCTACCAGTCCAACCGAAAGACCAATCTAGAGAATCATCACCGATGTCAGTAAGTACAACGTTGCTTACATTTACTGTACCACCGAAGAATTCGATACCGTCATCAAGGTTTTGGTGAACCTGAATAAAGTTAACCGTTGTACCTGAACCGATACCCGCAAATGAGATACCGTTAAGCTCGTCGCCAGACGCAAGGGCTTTACCTGCGTGCTTAACCACTACGTACTCAAGCGTACCTGAGTTATCTTCAGGGTTGTTGCCGCCGTAAAGGCCTGCATCACCTTCTGCAGAAACACCACAGTTAGTGAGTTCTTCTTCAGACGTATCTGCATCGTCACCCGTGTTACATAGGTTTGTTGGTGCATTACCAAGAAGTACAACACCACCCCATTGACCGATAGACGTTTCTTCACCCGTTACGTCTTGAACTGATGTCATTACGATTGGCGCAGAAGAAGTACCTGATGCTTCAATTTGTGAACCACGGCGAACTACTAGGAAGTCATTACCGTCTTCACCGATAACTGTTGTACCTTCTTCAATAGTCAGTACAGAAGCATCTGCGTTGTCATTACCTACCGCGGTGCGACCTTTGATGATCCAGTGCGCGTCATTAGTAAGTGTCATGTCCTGCGTGATGGTTAGATCAGTGTCTAAACGATACACAGGCTTATCTGTAATTGTTGCTGAGAATTCGCTTGAAACATCAGTAGCAAGGCCTAAAGAGAAAGGCGTGTCTACGTCAGGCGTTGTAGGTGTTGTTGGTGTAGTCGGAGTTGTTGGTGTAGTTGGTGCTACTACCTCATCACCTTCATTGATTACGATATCACCGCCGCAGCCTGCAAGGACAAGTGCAGTCGTGATTGCACTTACCTTAAATAAGTTACGAATTTCCATTAAATTCTCCAGATTAATTTAGTACGGATTTTAAGGTTTCGTAGAGGTTAAAGGAGATCGGTGACATTTTTGTTACAAAACAAAAAACTTGATGATTTTATTTGAACTTTTTCAAGTTTGAACTAGAGAACAAAAAAGAACTTTAAAAACAGATAATTAAGGCATTACACCTTCATTGCCATGCGCTTATCAATTAACCGCACGACTGGGTAAGGCTTCTGAACCACTTCGTTATGACAGTTTTATTACCGCCAGTAACAGGCTCTGCATAATGGATGCTATTAGTATTCGGCTCACCGTTTGGACGCAGATTGTTCCAAAACAGGGCCATGCCTTTGTGGGGTTTCACCGCAACATTTATCTTTGTAAAACGAGTATGACCACCTTCACATTCATCGTTTAAATAAATCATGCATGTCCACGTGCGCTGGCCGCGTTGTAAACAATGCTCTTTATATTGCGGTGTTCCTGGTGGAAAGAAATCGTAGTGTGGCTTGTAATACTCACCTTCATTGTAGTGCTGAGCTTGAATCACTTCGCTCTCGCCTACTCCCAGCTTCAATGCACTTACAATTCGCTGATTAACACTGGTGACCAATTCGTTATCAAGAAAAGCCAGTTCACATGTCGTCGAAGTCCTAATATTGTCAGCACTCGATGCGCCAGCCAATTTAGAGGGTGAAAGCTTATCTTTGGTAAGGCTGATAATCGCGTCGCATTCATTTGCACTTAAAAAGTTTTCAACTGCATACAGCTGAATGTCATCTGGCTTCGCTAGGGCCCGAGCATTTGAATTACGCGTAATAGCACTGTTCGCTAACTGCTGATAAAAGGCAGTATCGTTGGAAAATGTATAACTTCCGGGAAGATTAGCCCCAAGCACGTTGCGTATTTCATCCGGGGCAAAGCCATTCTCAACTAACGTGTCAGCAATCGTGACGGAAGGCGTACCAGATAGTAAACACTTTAGTACCCACTCTTTCCATTGATTCGGCATATAACTCATGAGTCTTTAACGCATTTAGTCTAACAAGCGACGTTGCCTGACTAACACGTCGTCGCGAATTGGGAAGTAACCATCTCTTACTACCTGGCGTTGCCCCTCAGACGACAGAATATAACGAAGAAATTCGCGCTCAAGGGTCGGCAAAGGCTCACCTGGCTTTTTATTAATCACTAAATAAAGAAATCGCGCAAAGGGGTAAGTTTCGTTTCTTACGGTGTCGATAGACAGAGGAATAAGGCTGTCAAAATCGTCACCTAATGGCAATGCACGTACACCTGCGGTTTTATAGCCATAAGCCGCATAACCAATCGCCCCGGTACCGCTGGCTACTGACAACACAACTGAGGCCGAACCCGGTTGCTCGTTAACGGTATTTTTAAAATCACCATCGCACAGCGCCATAATTTTAAAGAGACCATAAGTCCCCGACACAGAGTTTCGCCCGTAAAGTCGAATAGGAGCACGGTAACCCATTTCATTAATACCCAACTGTGACCAATGCTCTATTTTGTCGTTACTTCCACAATATTGAGTTTGAGAAAATACCGCATCAACTTGCTCTAAAGTCATACCGGATATCGGGTTACGACGGTCGACAAAAATAGCGATAGCATCCATTGCTACCTTCAAAACTGTTGGGGGGTAACCATGGACTCGCGTAAAATCGCGAATTTCACTTGGTTTTAGCTCACGACTCATGGGGCCAATCGTCGCGGTGCCTTCTATTAAAGCGGGAGGCGCAGTAGAAGAGCCAGAAGCCTGTATTTGAAAGCCAACTTGTGGATACAGTGTTTTGAACTCTTGAGACCAAAACGTCATTAAATTAGCAAGGGTATCTGAGCCGACAGAAGATATTTTTCCTGCAACACCCGGGACTCGCTCATATTGTGGAACTTGATAAGGGTAGTCAGCAACTGGAGTTCCCGAACTTTCAACCTGGGCAGCCATTACTCCATTGGCTTGAGCCGTAAAACAAACCCACAACCCCATGCCAATAGCTTTGAGGTGTCTTGCAATAGCGCGGTTTGTCATCCGTTTTACACCAACAAAAGTGCGTCCTACATCTTTTATCATCTAGTGACCTGCCCCGCTAAAGTTGTTCTGCAACAAGTTCATTGTCCAGTATAAAAGAGAATGTGCTGCCTTCTCCTAGTGTGCTGGCAATATCAAGGCGAGAATTATGATGACTTAGCACATGTTTAACAATGGAAAGCCCAAGACCCGACCCTCCTGTCTTGCGCGACCGCGCCTTATCTACTCGATAGAACCGTTCAGTAAGTCTGTTAAGGTGATTTGGCTCGATGCCATCCCCATTGTCCATCACAGAAAAATGTACACCATCAGCTCGTCGGTGCCAGTAAACGTCAATCTCGCCACCGGCAGGAGTATAGTGCACAGCATTAAATACTAGGTTTGAACACGCGCTTCGCAGCTCCGTTTCTACGCCAAAAACATATAGCTCTGGGTCGATATGAAATCGTATGGTGTGCTGCTTTTCTTTATTGAGCGCTTGTGCTTCTCGCTCAACCTGCGCAAGTACAGCAGGGATATTCACGACATTCTCATAAATACGTTCTGAACTCGCTTCTATACGCGATAGCACTAATAGATCTTCAATGAGATTTTGCATGCGATGAGTTTGCGACGCCATTTCTTTCATCGCCTTCTGCATAAAGGGATCTGAGTCTTCGTCAACGGGCAATATTTCTAAATACCCATTAATCACCGTCAGGGGCGTTCTTAGCTCGTGAGAAACATTGGCGACAAAATCTTTTCGCATCTCTTCTAGTTGAGATACACGGGTAATGTCCCGCGCAATCAGTAAAAGGTGTTCATCGCCATAGGGCATAATCCGGTACTCGAACGTTTTGTTCGGGTTTGTGGGCGAAGGCACTTCAATGGGGTATTTGTAGTTACCCGCATGAAAGTATTGAATAAATTCAGGGTGCCTTAGTAAATTGTCTATGCGACGCCCCGAGTCTTGAGGCCACTTCAGCCCCAAGTCTAATCGCGCAAGACGATTGCACCAGATAATACATGCTTTAGAATCAACGACGACGGCTGCATCAGGCAAGGCCTCAGAACCTTCTCTAAAGCGCTTTACAAGTTCACCGAGCTCTTTGCGCTTATTGCGGTTTCGTCGCTGAAGGTAATAAATGCCCTCATAAATGTGCTCCCACACCCCACGTACAGTCGGGGGAGACATTTTACGACTGTGCCATAACCAGCGGTTTAGTTTATAGAGATGATAATAATTGAACAGTAGCAGCAGCGTGGCGCCAACCGCAATCGCAACCAGCATATCGTTTATGTACCAGCCCACCAATGCAAAAACCAAAAGGAATAGCACTAAGCGTATAGAACTTCTCAACCAAGAGAATGGGTAGTACATGAATGCGCTCGTTTATAAGTGAAACTAGATGGTGAGGGAATGGCACTTAGCATACCATTCCCAATAATTTTTACAGCTTGGTGGAAAAACGGTAACCCGCTCCACGAACTGTTTGGATCATAGCATCGTGGCCGTGACGAGAGATAGCTTTGCGAAGGCGTCGAATATGAACATCGACCGTTCTGTCTTCTACATACACATTTGTTCCCCATACATTATCAAGCAACAATTCACGGCTGTAAACGCGCTCGGGGTGTGTCATAAAGAAATGAAGCAATTTAAACTCTGTCGGCCCCATATCAAGAGGATCATCATTCGCCATCACGCGATGTGATACAGGCTCAAGTTTAAGGCCGTTGAACTCGATGGGCTCTTCGCTTGAAGTCGGCGTAACACGACGCATAACAGCTTTAATACGCGCCACCAATTCCTTTGGTGAAAATGGTTTGGTGACATAGTCGTCAGCACCTGCATCTAATCCACGGATTTTATCTTCCTCTTCTCCGCGCGCTGTTAGCATAATTACAGGAATATCTCTTGTGAACTCGTGCTGCTTTAAGCTTTTCGCCAGCTGCACACCACTTCCTCCTGGAAGCATCCAATCTAAAAGAATTAGATCGGGGTAAGGTTCACAGATTTTTTCCTGCGCGATGTCGAAATCTTCGGCTTCAATAATATTGAAACCTGATTGCTCAAGTACAAACTTAAGCATTTCACGGATAGGCGCTTCGTCCTCAACCACCAACACTGTACGAGACATCGATATTTTCCTGGTCATGTTAAAACGCCGATATTATTAATGTGGTCTATGACAGTTTTATTAAAACGATTACATAATTGTGTCAAGTTCAAGACGATAATTTTTCAATCTCGGTTAACAATGACGCATAATGCAAAGATAGACTATTGTTTAACCCAAAGTTTATCGCATAACCTTGTTTATTAATGCGATTACGCATATTCTTGATTGTGTATTGAGTAATCGATTTGAAACAGGGGTGTGTTTATCGATGGCTGCCGTAAAAACAGGGTTGTCCAGGAAGCTCTTAGCCAGAGTACTGTCGGTTTATTTTTCATTAACGCTCATCGTAACGGTGGGTCAAATCTTTACTGAATACCTTAGTACAAAAAACCACGTCGAAGGCGAGCTACAAACGCTCAAAAACACATTCTCTTCCAGTCTTACCCGTGCACTGTGGGAATTAAATAACGATCAAGTTCGCGCGATTGCTGAAGGCTTGATGTCCTTGCCCATAGTCGAAGGCCTGCAAGTAAGAGGCGAAAACGGCAACTACATTGCTGAGTACGGCATTCGAGCACAACGCTCCCCTAGCCCCGTTGATAAAGAAATGATTGAAGATCACCCCGGTGGCGTATTTAGCTACAGCTTTCCTTTGGTTTTCAAGTTTTCTGGACGCGAGTCGACAGTAGGTGATGTAACGCTATACTCCAGTTTCGATACTATTTTTAGTCGTATAGAAGTTGGCGTATTTTTTCTTATTGGTAATGCGCTGGTAAAAACCACCTTCCTAGTTTTTCTTTTTATGACAGCATTTAGAACCATGCTGTCAGAGCCTTTGCAGGATATCACTGAGCAAATGGGTAACTTCGATGCCCAACATCCTGAGGAAAGTAAGCTTAGTATAAAAATTGATGACGACAACGAGCTTCTTCAGCTTAAAGAGTCGTATAACCAGGTCATTGATGACCTTATTGTCTCTAACAAAAAGCTGCGAGGTACTCAGGACGAACTGACCCTGGCAAACAAGAAGCTAGATGACCAAAACCTAATCCTCGAGCAAGAGGTCGCTAAAAAGACGGCGTCTTTATCGCAAATCATGCTTGACCTTGAGCAACAAAAAGATGAGCTCATTGCTCACCAACGAGAATTACGTCAAGAAAACGAGAACCGTCAATACATAGAAGCCGAGTTACGCAAGCGTAACGAAGAGCTAGCAAACTCAATGGAAACACTCCATCAGGCACAGGAGCAGCTAGTTGAGTCGGAACGAATGGCGTCGTTGGGTGGCCTGGTTGCTGGTATTGCACATGACGTAAATACACCGCTTGGTGTTAGCGTTACTGCCGCCAGCTTTTTGCAAGAGCGTCTATTAAATTTGAAAACCGACTTTGAAGATAAAAGCCTTACCAGTAAGAATATGTCAAGCTTTATTGAAGAAGCCGATCAAACAGCGCTGTTATTGCTAAGCAACTTAGAGAGAGCGTCTGATCTAATAGCAAGCTTTAAACGCGTTGCCGTTGACCAAACGAGTGAGTCTGTGCGCGAATTTGTCCTTGGCGACTATATTCAAGAAATCATTCAATCGTTACAGCCCAGTTTCAAGCATACCGAGCATACTATCACCGTTAACTGTCCTGAGAACTTTGTGGTGAATTGCGCGCCAGGCGCCATAGCGCAAATCGTTACTAACATGGTAGTAAACTCTATTACACACGGTTTCGAGGACAAAGAAGCCGGTACCATCATCCTTGATGTTTCAAAACAAGATGACTATGTCGTTATTGACTACCGCGATGACGGCCGAGGTTTAAACCAAGAAGAACTCGATAAGTTGTTTGATGCTTTCTACACCACCAAACGAGGCGAAGGTGGCAGCGGCTTGGGCACACACATTATGTACAATCTTGTAACTCAGTCATTGAATGGACAGATTGAAGCACAAAGCAGCAAAGCACAAGGCCTACGCTACCTCATACGCTTTCCAATGGGCGCACCAACCGACAACGCTTAGCTCTCTTTTTTAGCGCTTAATTCCAATTGCACCTAGGGGCGGACATTGTTACGCTTGCGCCCCCATTTTCATAAGAGACAGCCTACACTATGTGGTTTAAAAACGTTAAAGCCTATCAAATTACTCAGCCACTATCGCTAGATGACGGCGATCTGGAACGCGTATTAAACGAACATGCGTTTCGCCCTTGTGGTAGCCAAGACCTTGCCACAATGGGGTTTGCCTCACCGTTTTCGCAGGCCGGAAAAAACGGCACTATGTTTCACGTCGTTCAGCAGCGTTATTGGATCACGCTGAAGAAACAAGAGAAGATTCTGCCTAGTGCTGTCGTCAACGCAGAACTAGAAGAAATGGTCGCCAAAATCGAGATGGAAACCGGTTCTCCTGTTGGTAAGAAAGCCAAGGCCGATTTAAAACAAGAAATTCAAACTCGCTTGCTACCACAAGCTTTCACTAAGAATAGCTACACACACGGTTTTATCTCGCTTGCCGACAATCTCGTGGTGGTCGACGCATCATCTGACGGAAAAGCAGAAGCCTTTTTGGCTATGGTACGAAAAGCAATTGGCTCTTTGCCTGTAGTCCCTTTTGCACGAAGAAGTCTTCAAAGCGAATTGACACATTGGCTAACGGACACCACGCCTGAAGGTGTAGGGTTGCTAGAAGAAGCAGAATTAAAGTCTACCGACGATACAGGTAGTGTTATTCGCTGTAAAAACCAGCCACTAGACAGTGAAGAAATCACTATTCATTTAGACGCCGGGAAGTTAGTACAAAAGGTTGGCTTTGAGTACGCTGACACTCTCACCGCAATAATGTGCGAAGATGGTGCGATTAAACGCGTTAAATTTACAGACCGCATAAAAGAAGAAACCGATGATGTGCCAAAAGACCAAGTTGAAGCAAGGCTAGATGCTGAATTTGCTTTAATGTCGGCGGAAATTTCAACGCTACTTAACTTCTTACGAGACGCACTAAACCTAAACGATACTGACTTGTAAATCGTCTGCTTTACTACATGGGGTAATGTATAACGACGATGAAGCGAGTATCGCCCACTTCATCGCGATATCCATGGGGCTGGTCTGCATGCAATACGCACTGCGAACCAGCCTCGTAAGTTTTCCAACAGCCATCTTGCAATACGCTTAGCGTACCTTTGGTCACGTGGATATGTTCAAGCACACCAAGTTGGTGAGCGCTAGAGTGTTGCTCATGACACCGTAAAAGCTGGAGTTCAAACACCTCGAATCCCGTTTCACAATTGTAAGCAAATAGTGTTTTTACTTTCATGTTAGTGTCGTTGATGAACGCATCGCTGTCGCCTTCTTCTTTCGAATGGGCTAGCGCATCTCCTTCACTAAGAAATGATGAGAAAGACGCTCCCAAACCTGTTGCTATCTTCCATAAAGTAGCAATGGTTGGGCTAGACTCTCCACGCTCGATTTGCCCCAACATAGCCTTTGATACACCGGTTTGCGCAGCGGCCTTATCCAATGATAAAGCCCGCGCTTGCCTCACCATTTTGAGTCGATTTGCAACTCGTTGAGATACTCGATTGGATGCGTTACGTGACATTGTTCACCACTTCTTCTAACAGGCCATTGCTTTAAGACGAGTAACGTTTACATCAACACTTTTCGCTTGTTACTCGCGCTACTGGCCAATTATTTCTCATCAGCACTTGTGCGTTATAGCGCACAAGTGCTATGTTCTTTTTTGTACGTTATAGCGCACAAGCTTGTATTTGTCGATGATGTAAGTGCTTCAAGAAAGGCTGGGAATCAGTAATGAAAGAATGGAAATTAAGTCACATTAGTGCGGGGCTTACCGCTGTAACCGTGGGTTACAGTAGTGCCGTTGTCATCGTCATCGACTTGGCACGTCGGGCCGGCGCTACCGAAGAAATGGTAGTCAGCTGGCTCCTTGCGCTAGGACTAGGGATGGGATTAACCTGTATCGTGTTTTCATGGTTAACCAAAATGCCTGTAGTAACCGCGTGGTCAACACCGGGTGCCGCATTTTTGCTCACCACAGTTGCAGACTACCCGTTGCCAGAGGTAATTGGTGCATTCATTCTATGTGCAGTATTCTCCTTTGCAGCCGCACAAAGCCGTGTACTGCTGTCATATATAAGCCGCATTCCTACGGCTATTTCATCCGCGCTGTTGGCGGGTATTTTACTCCCAATATGTTTGGCTATTTTCTCTGATGTGAAAAACTCACCCGCACTCGTTGCGACATACCTTGCCGTTTATCTTGTTGGAAGTCGGTGGTTCGCACGATATCTCATGCTAGTGTTATTGGTTTTGTCGGTTGGGTTGAGTGTTGCAATGCAAGATCAAACTCACATGGCTATTTCGTTGCCTATGCCTGTTTGGGTAACACCTGAATTTTCGCTATCTAGTGCAATTGGATTAGCGTTTCCCTTGTTTATCATTACCACACTGTCACAGAACCTTCCCGGCATCGCCATTCACCATGCTCACGGATACCAACCTGACCACAAACCTATTTTATCTGGAATTGCGGTCACTCAGGCGCTGTTAGCACCATTTGGTGGCTTTACGTTCAATCTTGCGGCTATAACCGCAGCGCTGTGCATGGGGGAGCATGCAGACGCAGATAAAGAACAGCGTTATAAATCTGCAATTGCAGCAGGTATTGGCTATTTATTTATGGGCGCTTTAGCCTCTGTGGTGGTCGCACTATTTGTCAGCATGCCAAGCACTATTGTACACCTGCTTGCTGGTCTTGCACTGCTTGCAACCCTACAAGGCGCTCTTACTCGCAGTATGGAAGTCACTGAACATCGTGCTCCAGCATTGCTAACACTTCTTTGTGCAGCATCTGGTTTTACACTCTTTTCAATTACATCAGCAGTATGGGGGTTGGCGTTAGGACTCTTACTGCTGTTTTTTCAAAAAGACCACACCTAAAACCGAACAACCTTGTGTTGACCAAAGACGCAATAAAAAAGCCGATGAGTAACCATCGGCTTTTCACGAATTTCATCTCGTTTTGTCGTATGCGTCGCGCTATACGAAGATTTGTTTTGCGGCGCCAGCCAACTCCACAAACTCGTCAGAATGAAGTTCCGCAATATCTTCAACGACACCGCGTTGAATAGCGAGATTAAGAATCGCATCTTTCTGGCTGTCCATCGCGCCTGATACTGCCGCTCCTACTCTCACAAAGTCGATATAACTTAGGTTTTCAGGTATTACGCTCAAGTCTTTCCAACTCTTAGCAACGTTTACAAATGTATCGCCAAAGCTCCACTCTTGCATAATGCTCGCACCAATGCGGCCTGCAAGTTTATCAATGGCCACTTCTAAAAATGAAGAGTTTGCAAACACTTCAGGGTGACGTTCTGCCTCGGTAAGAATTGGAAGCACACCAATGTTGTGTACTAGCGCTGCAAGCGTCATTGTATCCATACTCATTTCGCGCTTTTTAGTGCGCGCAATGTAAAGCTGCAAAACAGCCATAGAGTTTGCAACGATATTGACCGTACTCGCCCATTCTTTTTGCAAGTACTTGGCAACTACATCATTTTTTGAAACAAATAACTGTTCCATAGCCAGTGCGGTTGAAATGTTCTTGATCTGACGAAGTCCAATTCGCGTGACGGCTTGACTGATAGATTCTACTTTGACACTACGCCCCATGTAGGCGCTATTTGCAATTTTAATCATGCGTGCCGACAAGGAAGGGTCTTGCCCAATCACATCGCCCATCGCATTTAGGTTAATATCCGGATCATCCGCGGCCTTCCTTACTTTAAGTGCTATGGCAGGAAGTGTTGGAAGTACCAGTGTGTCATTATTAATTTTTTCAACGAGTATCGTTGAGAGCGCGTTCTGTGTAGACATATTTTCTACCCTTAAAGAGTTCCTTGTGGCCCTGAATAGGCAACGTGTTGCTAAACTATTTCTCACAGCGTTCATCGCAAAGACGATGTCCAGCCAATTAGTTTGTCTGGTGTGTTCTTCGTGCTCTTTACGTGCTCTTTACGTTCTATTGCAGCACATACCGAAAACACATAGAAAGTCACCACTTTATTATCGTGTCTTAATCACCATACTATAGTAGCTAACGTATTTCGACCAACTAAAAAGCTACAACGCTACAAAATCATAAAACCAAGCGAAAAAACACCAACTAAGACTCTCACTTATATGAGAATTTGATAATTTTTCTTGTTTCAATACGTATCATCGCGTTTACTTTCAGATGTTGAGTATAGCTAATGCGCACCAAAGCACTATTGATATTAAGCAAATTTTTTTCATTCTTTTGCATTAAATCAGTAGCATAGCACATTTCATAATGCCCTTAGGTGCGGTAGTTAAATAATAACGCTATACCTAAAGTTGCCCCAAAAAAGTATGTTTTAAAATAACAACGGCTAAGAATAACTATGAAAAAATCAAAACTAACAACACTATCCCCTGTTGCCGCTGCACTTGCAGGTACGCTTTTACTAGGTGCTTGTAGCAAAAGTACTGAATCACCCAAAAGTGAAAGTGCGTCTGCACAAGCGCCCACTGAGCAAACCTTGCTCATAGAACCATCGCGTTTATCTATCTATCATCCCGTTGATTTAACCAGCGACCTTTCGCATTTGAGCGACAATCAAAAGAAAATGCTCTCATTGCTTATCGATGCGTCTGCGATCATGGATGACTTGTTTTGGAAACAAGCCTTTTTTGAAGACAAAGCCTCCTTCCTTGCCAATATCGAAGATGAAAAAGTTCGTCACTTTGCCTCTATCAATTATGGGCCGTGGGACCGACTAAATGGCGATAAGCCTTTTCTCAGTGGTTACAATGAAAAAGCAATGGGTGCAGAGTTCTATCCCCACGATATGGATAAAGCCGATTTTGATTCTTCGAACTTTGATGACAAAACGGGTCTCTACTCAATGGTTACGCGTGATGACTCAGGAAAACTATCTGCTGAAAGTTATTCGCAAGCATTTAAAAGTGAATTAATGCAGGCGTCAGCGCTGTTGAAAGAAGCCTCTACACTTGCTGAGAATGAAAGCTTCAAACAATATCTACAATTGCGCGCAGAAGCCCTCTTAACCGACGACTACTTAGCGTCAGACATGGCATGGATGGACATGAAAACGAATCCTATTGAGCTCGTTATTGGCCCAATAGAAACTTATGAGGACCAGTTGTTTGGCTATCGTGCCGCCTTTGAAGCATATGTGTTGGTAAAGGATCTCTCTTGGAGTCAAAAGCTTGCGAAGTACGCTGAATTTTTACCTGAGCTGCAACAAGGTCTGCCTGTAGCTAATGCTTATAAAGCAGAAATGCCGGGGTCAGATGCTGACCTTAATGCCTACGACGTTATTTATTATGCGGGGCATTCAAATGCGGGTAGCAAAACTATTGCCATCAACCTGCCTAATGATGAGCGCGTGCAGCTAGAAAAAGGCACTCGGCGTCTTCAGCTGAAAAACGCAATGCAAGCCAAATTTGATAACATTCTCGTTCCAATCGCTGACACGCTTATCGTACCGGAACAGCGCGAACACATTACGTTTGATGCCTTCTTTGCCAATACCATGTTTCATGAAGTAGCGCATGGATTGGGGATCAAAAATACACTAGATGGCTCGGGCACCGTGCGAGGAGCGCTAAAAGAGCATGCATCTGCGCTAGAAGAAGGTAAAGCCGACATTTTAGGCCTTTATATGGTGCAGAGCTTACTGGAAAAAGGGGAAATTACTGAAGGCACATTAGAAGACTACTACGTGACGTTTATGGCTGGTATCTTCCGCTCTGTGCGTTTTGGTGCGAGCTCTGCTCACGGTAAAGCAAACATGATTCGCTTCAATTTCTTTGCACAACAAGGTGCTTTTGAAAAAACGCAGGATGGTTTGTATCGCGTAAATATCGAGAAAATGGGCGCAGCCGTAGAAGCACTTTCTGAACTTATTCTTACGTTACAAGGCGATGGCAACTACGACGGCGTTGCTGACCTTGTTGCCACGATGGGCGTAATTAAGCCAGACCTGGCGCTGGATCTTGCACGACTAGAAGCTGCAAATATCCCTGTTGATATTCATTTCAATCAAGGTAAGGAAGTACTCGGCCTTACCGACTAACCAAAAATCGTGTTACAAAACGCGCCACCTTCTTGACGGGGTGGCGCTGTTATTGTTTGAATGCCCCTTCAGTCAGCCAATATCTTGGGTTCCCTATATTGCTGTTTTTGTTTAAATAAGGATTGGGAAGCTCAATAAATGTCGCCTCTTTATAGCGCTGTAATGGGAACAAATGTGATGTGGACGGATGGGACTTCATAAAGTCGAGCAGTAACCCTTGGTCAATCATCATCTCAAGCCCTCGCTCAAGCGCTTCAGCCAACCACACCTCGGTTTCGCGCGTGTAAAAATAGATAGTAAATGGATAATGAATGATTATATGGTTAGATACTATTAAATCAGGAAATATGGGGCTCCAGCGTGCTATTTCAGCGGGCCCCTCATGGAAACCTCGTGGAAAATAATCGCAGCGGCCAGTACCTAATAATTCGAACAAATCTTCATGTACAGGCGTATCGAGAACCTGTAGCCCCGCATTCCGCAAAATTTTAGTATCAGCCCAGTAGGTTCCCTGGCATGCAATCAGTCTTTTAAGCTGTGTTAGGTTATCAATCTGCTCGAATAAGGCGCGATTCTTTTCGGAAATAGTGAAACGTCTAAACCCCATTAGGCCCATATCTAAGGGTATTTTAATCGCCTTTAATTGAGCGCCAGTCTGTTCATCTGCACCAGTCCAAAACAAATCTAAGTTGCCTTTTTTCAACTCGACAATGGCACGAGCTTGATTCATGTGTACTGTTGGAACTAGTTGCGTACTGTCGCTCTCTTTTAGGCCAAGTTTCAGCGCAATTGACGCCAACTCAACATAGTACTCATGAGCGATATCTTTTTCTGAATAGGGCGCAGGAATTAAAATAGGCCTGGTTGAAACATTGCAATACGCATAGGTACTATGGGCACAAGCAAGTGCCAAGAGTACACATAAGGTGATACGATGAATCAACACCGCCAGACCACCGAATTATTCTACATGCTGCTTCATGTTCTCTGTGTAAGGAGGCCAACCTAAAGGTTTCCCTGCTAAGACATGAAGGTGAATGTGATAAACAGTCTGCCCACCAAATTCGTTACAGTTCATCACGGTACGAAATCCTTGCTCGGCAAAACCGTGCTCAGCGGCTATTTTTGCAGCAACAAATGACAAATGCCCGACAACCTCCCGGTCTTCTTGGGTAATATCGTTAATCGTCGCTATGGCCTTTTTAGGAATGACAAGAAAATGCAAAGGCGCCTGAGGATTTATGTCTTTAAAAGCGAGCGAAAGCTCGTCCTCATAAAGAATCTCAGCGGGGATTTCTTTGTTGATTATTTTAGTAAAAATCGTCTCAGCCATGTTTAACTCCAGTTAGTTGCATTGCCGTTACGCAAATACAAACCATAACAAAATCGCACCTAATGCCAAACGATAGATAACAAATGGCAACATGCCAATGCGCGATATCCAGCTTAAAAATAAGTAGATACACAAATAGGCGCTGACAAAAGAAAACGCTGCGCCATATAACAATGCAGACCAATCCACAGCCTCATTTGCATTGAGTAAGTCGAGCGTTGCAAGTAATCCAGCCCCCAGAATGACAGGAATTGACAATAAAAATGAAAAGCGCGCACACGCTTCGCGTTTGAGGCCTAACATAAGCCCAGCCGTCATTGTAATGCCAGAGCGAGATGTGCCTGGAATAAGCGCTAATACTTGAGCAAGACCAATATAGATGGCGTGCTTCAACGTAAGGGCTTCGAGTTCTCGCTCGCGCTTTGCTGTAGCGTCTGCATACCAAAGCAACAAACCGAAGAGTATCGTCGTCCCAGCAATTACCAACGCAGTGCGGGCATTGTCTTCAATCCACCCTTTCATTAAGAACCCGATGATCACAGCGGGAATTGTCGCAATAATCACGTACCACGCCAGCTTGCTATCAGTAGACTGCTGTTTCGAAAAGCCTTGAGTAACCCAAGCGACCGTCATTTGACCAATTTCTTGGCGAAAGTAAATCATCACGGCTAATAGGCTACCCACGTGCACTGCCACATCGAATGCAAGCCCTTGGCTTACCCAGCCAAACAACTCAGCTGGCAAAAGTAGATGGCCAGAACTACTGATGGGTAAGAACTCGGTAACCCCTTGGATTATTGCTAAAATTATAATTTCAAAAAGCGTCATTCCTTCGCTTAGCTCCACGTAAAGTCAACAGGCCAAAGTTGCTGTTTTTGCTTATCAAATGCATGCCACATTTGGGCATAAGTCAGTTGCGTTTCAGGGTGTACATCGTCAGGTACCAACTCAGCTAGAGGCCATAGCACAAATGCGTTGTAGGTAATTTCCTCTCGCGGCAGTACCACAGGTGATTGCGTCACCTTACTATCATAGGTCAGCAAGTCTAAATCAAGTGTGCGAGCACAAAACTTCTTATTGCTGTGCACGCGTCCATTGTCCTTCTCAACCGCTTTTAGCGTTGCGCATACGTCTTCAATACTCATATTTGTCGTTGCGCGAGCGACTAAATTGTAAAAAGGGCTGCCGGTAAAACCAACCGCTTCACTTTCGTACACGGAAGAAACACTTACATCGTCAAAGTGTTGTTTAAGTGCAACAACAGAACGTCGCGTATAGTGCTCTCGATCAATGTTTGAACCTATACTGATGAGAATTACATGAGAAGACATCAGGCTTTATCTCGCCACATTTCAACCGCAACAGTTTGTGCATTGGGCAGTATATTCGGTTTAACAATTTTGAGGGTTATGGAGGACACGGGGAAACGATTAAGTATTGTATCCATGACCCTAGCGCCAAATGCTTCGAGTAATTCAAATTGACTCGCTTTACCAACCTCAACAATGCAATCAGCGACCTTGGCATAATCGACAGTATCATCCACGTTATCACTTAACATTGCCGCGTTTAGGTCTACATTTAATGTCACATCTAACAGCAGTTCTGTATTTCGAACTCGCTCCCAATCATAGACGCCTATTAGGGTTTCAACCGCAAGACCCGTTATATAAATTTTTCCCATGAACCTTTTCAACTTGTATCATTCGTTCTGCACACCTACCACGCTCTTTAGCAAATTAACTGCCAACACAATTAATTGATTAAAAATAAGCGGTTAATGGTGGTATATCACGTTTGGATGGAGTAGTTTTACATGAAATTACGCTGGTTAATCCTTTGCCCCTTGTGCCATATCACCACCAAATGTTTCGGTATAGTTTAAATTATGGTTCAGGCGCTTTGCTAACCACAGCAAATTTGCCACAACTATAACGCTGTATGATAACAAGGGGCAACCAATGATTTCATTAACCATTTTGATGATAGCGATAGCTTACCTTTTTGGCTCGTTATCAAGTGCTGTTGTGGTCAGTCGCCCCTTTTCCCTCCCAGACCCTCGTACGGCGGGCTCAAAGAACCCCGGCGCAACAAATGTGTATCGACTGGGAGGCAGAATACCTGCTCTTCTTGTTTTGGTAATGGATATATTGAAGGGTACTATCCCCGTTTATAGCAGTTATTTTTTGGGTATTGAGCCAGTACTTCTCGGCGTGATCGCGATAGCAGCCTGTCTCGGGCATATCTTTCCGCTGTACTTCGGATTTGAAGGGGGCAAAGCCGTAGCAACTGCGTTTGGCGCCATGCTGCCAATCGGCCTAGACTTAGCGGGATTATTAATAATAAGCTGGGTGATAGTAGTATTTTTTACGGGCTATTCATCGCTAGGCGCATTGACTGCGGTTGCGCTTGCGCCACTGTTTACTTTTCTAATAAAGCCTTTATACACTTTACCCGTTGCCATGCTTTCATTGCTCATTATTGTGCGTCATAAAGACAATATTCGTCGATTAGTCGCAGGTAACGAAAGTAAGGTGTGGGACAAAGGTAATATTAAAGAGTAAGGCCATCGTTTAGCACTTCAAGCTCACCATCAATGGGCGAAATTGGTGCAATACCTAGTATCTTAGCTAACGCAGGGTAAAGCTCTAAATTTTTGAATCGACCTAGCCTCTTGCCCTGTTTAAAGGCTGGACCAACGGCCACAAATGTTGCGCCCATATCCGGCAGCGTATTCAAATAGCCATGCCCCCCCTTACTAGAATAATTGTTTACATCATCAACGAACCGTGCCGGAGGCGCTATCTCAATGAGGATGTCCCCTGTTCTGTTGTCTGCTTCCATCATGCGCTCACGTCGCTGATTATCGCTAAGCACGATAAACCGATCTTTTGCTATCGCAGTAAGCCGCGCATGCTCGTATTGCACTTCTTCTGCAGTGATCCCATCTCTGGCATACAACTGTATTTGCGCACCTTCGTTCTCGATAAGGAAATCGTCAGGAATTGCCAAACTATTCACTTCAATAAACGCTGACTTATCTAATGATGTCATACCGTGGTCTGAGACAACGACCAAGTTGATGTCAATGTCTAGCGCTTGAAGCCTGTCGTAGAGCTGCCCGACTAGTTCATCAACCTTTTGCACCGCCTGCTTTGTTTTTGGCGAAGTAGGCCCTTCATCATGGCCAACAGTATCGGTTAGCGAAAAGTAACCTGCGACAAAGCGAGGACGAGAGACCTCTGGCAAGCTAAGCCACTGCACTATTTGGTCTACGCGCTGCTGATAATTCGCATACTTTGAATAATGGTAGTGATAAGTTGGTAATGCACCGGAAATGCGTGCGTCAGATTCAGGCCAGAAAAACGTAGCCGCTTTAAGTCCGTGGAACTCTGCAAGATTCCACAAAGGAACGGCAGTTAACCAAGTACTGTCCATACGTCCATAGCCTAACTTGTACTGGGCATACCCATTGTCTGATGGACGTGATTTGTCATAGAAGCGGTTGTTAACAATACCGTGGTGTTTAGGTAATAAGCCTGTTACCAATGAAATATGATTGGGAAACGTATTGGCCGGGTACACTGGCGTCATTGCATCGGCGCGTACGCCACGCTCGGCCAGTCGCGCTAGGTTTTTAGCATCATGCAGTTCTATGTAGTCATGTCTGAAGCCATCAAGGGAAATAAGCACCACGTGTTGCTTGTTTTCATTATGCTGCGAAGCTGCCTGAACGTCATTTGTTCCCCAGCGATATCCAACAGCAACCGCGATAATAACAAGGCAAAAACTGACTACAGTTCCAACTTTGCCTTTATATTGTGCCTTCATTCACTTCTTTCCTTTTCAAACACCACGCTGGATATGTTGTATCGCAATATGATGTCAGTTAGATTGCGCTGAGTGTATCAAGTGGCCATCTCGGTTTTGCCTGTGATGACAACCCCACTACTTCGCCTGCTTTTAAGCGTTGCATGCCGGCATAGGCGATCATCGCGCCGTTATCCGTACAATATGCCAAACTAGGGTAGAACACTTCCCCTCTAAGATCGTCCATTAGCGATTTCATTTGCGCACGTAGCATCGTATTGGCACTTACACCGCCAGCAATTACAAGGCGTTTCATGCCTGTTTGTTTAAGCGCTCGCTTGCACTTAATAATCAATGTATCGACAACAGCTTCTTGGAATGCGTATGCAATATTGGCTTTTGTTTGAAGCGCATCAGTGCTGCTTAAATCTGCATCCCGGATAGTGTTTGCAGCAAAGGTTTTAAGACCACTGAAACTAAAGTCGAGACCAGGCCTGTCAGTCATCGGACGCGGGAATTTATAATGTCCAGGTTCACCTTGCTCGGCCAATTTAGCAAGCAAAGGGCCGCCCGGATAATCTAACCCTAATAGCTTTGCTGTTTTATCGAATGCTTCACCTGCAGCATCATCAATAGATTCACCAAGGACTTCATATTGGCCAATGCCTTCCACTTTCACCAGCATTGAATGACCGCCAGAGACAAGTAAAGCAACAAAAGGAAAATCCGGTGCTTCGTCTTCTAACATAGGAGCAAGTAAGTGCCCTTCCATATGATGCACACCTACAGCGGGTACATTCCACGCGTAAGCCAGTGAGCGGCCTACCGATGAACCCACAAGAAGCGCCCCCACCAAACCTGGGCCTTGAGTGAATGCAACACCGTCGATTTGTTGTGCCGTCGTATTGGCATCGTCCATCGCCTTTTCAATAAGAGGAATGATCTTTCTGACGTGATCACGAGAAGCCAATTCTGGCACTACACCACCATAATCGGCGTGAAGCTTCACTTGGCTATACAATTCGTGGGACAACAAACCTTGTTCGTCATCATAAACGGCTATACCCGTTTCGTCGCACGATGTTTCAATTCCTAATATACGCATTGGGCATTACCCTATTTACAACCATAAATTTAAAAATGATCAGCAAATTTTACTGGCGATCTCATACGATCATCATTATGATCCCGCTGCGATCATAACCATGGCCATTGCGTCTTAAATTGCGTTAATTTGCAAGTAGACGATGGCGTGCTCATTTGCATGGGCGCAGAGTTTACCTTTAATCCCGCATTCATGGAATGGCGTCAAAGGGGTAAATGCACAATATTGGCTAATTTTTGGCAATTCATCCTTTACTTTCTCTGTAGATATGATTAGAATTTCGCACCATTTTTA
>CAYVST010000060.1:0-21555 GCA_964454185.1 uncultured Alteromonas sp. | reverse complement strand
GAAATTGTTCGCTCGCTGGCATTTTAACCGATTCGTTCAAAAAAAAGGTATTTTGTATAGCGTGCATACAGTTTTCTTCGATTTTTCAATGCTCGGGTGGGTAGGAATAGTGAAAAAAAGATGTCAATCAGTGAGAAAAATTCAAAATTTCCTCACTGAACTTGCAAATAATGTGAAAATTTTTTTGAAATGGTAGGCACAAACAAGTCGATACTCCATAACGCAGCCAAATTTTTTCGTTTTGCCAACAAAAAAGGCCAGCAATCGCTGGCCTTTTTATGAAGACAATTCTTCGCGCTTATTCGGCAGAACCTGGCTGACCGCCTTTTTCTGCCTGAATGCGCATATAAATCTCTTCACGGTGCACAGAAACTTCTTTTGGTGCATTCACACCGATACGTACCTGATTCCCTTTCACGCCTAACACAGTAACGGTTACATCGTCACCAACCATAAGCGTTTCACCAACTCGACGAGTCAAAATAAGCATTCGCTTGCTCCTGTTCCTTATAACTGAACATATCCATTTAATTTTGCTACTACTGGCACGACCCAGTAATAGCGACAGTGATTCCTTGTTTCTGTGTCACATCAAAAACCCACTGTTATATACAAGAATAATTATAGCTTATCCTGTAACCATGCGTTAACTGATTCTAACGCAGCAGAAAGGTTTTCTGGCTTATCACCACCTGCTTGCGCCATATCAGGGCGACCGCCTCCTTTGCCACCGACTTGCGATGCGACAAAGTTAACTAACTCGCCGGCCTTTACTTTGCTCGTAAGGTTTTTAGTTACACCTGCAATAAGGTTCACTTTTGCTTCATTAGCTACGCCAAGTACTACGACGCCTTCGCCAATTCGGTTCTTAATGTCATCCATCATTGCGCGCAATGACTTCGCTTCAACACCATCCAAGTTAGCAACGAGTACTTTCACGCCATTTATCTCTACCGCATTACTAAGCATATCAGCACCTTGCTGACTCGCCAGTTTTTGCTTGGCAGAATTTAGCGATTTTTCTAACTCTTTAGTCTGATTTTGTAGTGCTGTTACTCTTTCAAGCACATTTTGGCTGTCAGTTTTTAGCATGGCCGAAAGCGATGCTAATGTAGCCTGCTGATTTTGCACGAGCTCTATTGCCTGTATACCTGTGACCGCTTCGATACGGCGAACACCTGATGCGATACCTGCTTCACTGGTAATTTTAAACAGACCGATATCACCTGTGCGCGTAACGTGAGTACCACCGCAAAGTTCAACAGAGAACGGCCCCATTGTAACGACACGAACTTTTTCGTCGTACTTTTCACCGAACAATGCCATTGCTCCGGATGCTTTCGCCTCTTCCAGCTCCATTAACTCAGTTGCCAGAACATGGTTAGCTCGAATTTCTTCGTTAACACGGCGTTCGATATGTGCAAGTTGTTCTGCAGTAACACCTTCAAAATGTGAAAAATCAAAACGCAGTCGCGGTGCCTCTACCAATGAGCCTTTCTGCGTAACATGCTCACCTAATATTTCTCGCAGCGCGGCATGCAATAAATGCGTTGCACTGTGGTTCTTTTTGATTGACTCACGATTAGCAGTATCAATTGCAGCGGTTGCGGTATCGCCTTTCGCTACCTGCCCTTTTGCAATACCTTTGTGCGCGAATGCATTGCCCATTTTTTGTGTGTCTGTCACTACAAACTCACCGTTTGCCACACGCAAAACACCTTTATCACCAGCCTGACCACCGCTTTCAGCGTAGAACGGTGTACTATCTAGTACTACCACGCCTTCTTGGCCATCTTCTAGTTGCTCTACGAACGCATTGTCAGCAATTAGCTCTACCACATTGGCATGGCCTTCAACATCGGTATAACCCGTAAATGCCGTTTCATGTTCAACAGCCAATTTAGTATTGTAGTCTGCACCAAAATTACTCGCTTGCTGTGCACGTGCTCTTTGCGCTTGCATCGCTGCTTCGAAGCCATCTTCGTCAATTTTAAGCTCGTGCTCACGGGCAACATCGTTGGTCAAGTCAGTTGGAAAGCCGTATGTGTCATATAACTTAAAGACAACATCCCCAGGGATAGTGTCCCCTTCGAGGTTTTCTAGTGTCTCATTCAGCATTGCCATACCGCGAGCAAGTGTTTTGCTGAACTGTTCTTCTTCAACGCGAAGGACTTTTTCAACAACGGGCAGTTGGTCCACAAGCTCTGGATAAGCTTCACCCATTTCTTTAGCAAGCGATGCTACAAGCTTGTAGAAGAAAATATCGTTGGCACCTAACTTGTAGCCGTGACGAACAGCGCGACGAATAATTCGACGCAACACGTAGCCGCGGCCTTCGTTAGATGGCATTACACCGTCACAAATAAGGAAGCTACATGAACGAATATGGTCAGCAATAACGCGCAACGATTTGTTTTCTAAATCGTCAGTGCCTACGATGGAAGCCGCTGACTTAATCAGGTTTTGAAATAAGTCAATCTCATAGTTACTGTGAACGTTTTGCAAAATCGCTGAAATACGCTCAAGCCCCATGCCAGTATCAATTGATGGCTTAGGAAGCGGCTCCATGGTGCCATCAGATTGCTTATTGAACTGCATGAATACCAGATTCCAGATTTCGATGAAACGATCGCCATCTTCTTCTGGCGTACCTGGAGGGCCTCCCCAAATGTGCTCACCGTGATCGTAGAAGATTTCAGAACATGGCCCACATGGCCCTGTATCGCCCATTGACCAAAAGTTATCAGACGTACTGATTCGAATAATCTTTTCCTTGGGCACACCAATGTGGTTTTCCCAAATATCAAAGGCTTCGTTATCTTCTGAATATACGGTGACTAACAATTTTTCTTTTGGTAGACCGACTTCTTGCGTCAAAAAGGTCCATGCAAATTCAATGGCTTCTTTCTTAAAGTAGTCGCCGAAACTAAAGTTACCTAGCATTTCAAAGAAGGTATGGTGGCGCGCAGTGTAGCCAACATTTTCCAAATCATTGTGCTTTCCACCCGCGCGAACACAGCGTTGAGATGATACTGCGCGCGAATAGCTGCGCTTTTCAGCCCCCAAAAACGTATCTTTGAACTGATTCATACCCGCATTGGTGAAAAGGAGTGTGGGATCATCTGCTGGAACCAGTGACGAACTGGCCACTGCTTGGTGGCCATGACTTTTGAAATATTCGATAAACTTGTTACGCAAGTCAGCAGTTGATAGTGTCATTGAAAACCTAACTTCCTTTAGTCGATTAATAGGGTGTGCGATGTCTTACTCAAGCGGAGTTGCACCTAAATTTGCCTAGCTCTCAATCTCCGGCGGCGCGCTGAGTGAAAAAACGAGCAAACAAAGTAAAAAATGAAGCGCACAGATTTGCGCAACAATATCACGGATAGCGCGTTTTTGTTAAGTCTAAGCATGCATTCTAGGCTACAAAAATGTGGATAAATGCACCAAAATAGCCACTATTCATCGAATTAATCGCCGCTCACGGCGTACTCGATATGATCTTGGTAAAAACCACGGTACTGCAAAAACTGCTTCTGCTTTAACCTTAACGCGTAATCAGATTCGTAAAATTCGCCAAACTTTTTAATTTTTACTGCTTTAGCGCTTTCGAACCAGTCAGGCGAAATTTCGTCAAGCGCCTGCTCAGCACAATATTCGTCTACCCCATATTGCTGGAGATCTAACTTTATCGTCCTTGGCCCCTTACCTTTCATATACAGGGCACGAGCACGACTTTCTGCGAACCGTACATCGCTTTGAATATCAGCATCACGGAATTCCTCTAAGATGGGGATAAATGCGTCACTTTCTATACCCTTTTGCCTAAGTTTTCTCACAATCTCGTTATAGCTATGCTCTCGTCGTGCCAGCATGCGAGTAATCGCGTCTGTGATGATTTTTCTGTCAAACTCTGACATTTTTGTGAACTTACTCTTCTTTTTTTAACGTATTAAGCGCCAAATCGCCGCAGCTTATGTTGCGACGAAGTGAGCAATATTGATGTCAGTGCATCATGACAGTGTTGTAACCGGACTCAAATTTAATTTTTTGCATATTGGCATGAACTACACAATAACAATAATCGACGATATAGCGCAGGTACCAGAAGCGCAATGGAACACGCTTGCTGAGGGTGCAGGTCCGTTTTTACAACATGCGTTTTTGTCTGCGCTTGAACGTAGCGCGTGCTGCACTAATGAGTCAGGCTGGCAGCCCTGTCATATTGTTATTACTGAAAACTCACACATTGTAGCGGCAATTCCCGGTTACCTAAAGACGCACAGTTATGGTGAATACGTATTCGACCATGCATGGGCCAACGCGTATCATCAGCACGGGCTTGATTATTACCCCAAGTGGATAAGTGCCATCCCTTTTACGCCAGTATCGGGCAAGCGCCTATTGACCACAAACAGGGTAAAAGTCAGCAGTCAGCTTATCGCTAGTATTACTGATAAGTTAACCCATTATTGCGAAGTCAATTACGGCGTTACGCTCTCTTCTATGCATTGGCTTTTTAATGCACACACTGATCGTAGTCTTTGGAAGGAAAGTCGCCATTTGCCGCGTTATAATGTGCAGTTCCAATGGCACAATTATGACTACAACCACTTCGACGATTTTTTAGCGTCGCTGACATCGAGAAAACGCAAAGACATCAAAAAGCAAAGACGGCGTCATAACGATAAAGGCATCCATTTCGTACACAGTACAGGTGAATCCATCGATGAAGAAACGTTAGACTTTTTCATCAAGTGTTATCAGGCCACCTATTTAAAGCGCAGTGGACACACCGGATACCTCAATCGCGATTTCTTCTATCGGCTTTCCAAAACGATGGCTGACAATATGCTCATTGTTACAGCAAAAGAACATGACGAACCGATTGCATGTGCATTGTTCTTCTACGATGAAACGGGCCTTTACGGCCGATACTGGGGAGCCCTTAGGGATATTGATGGTTTACACTTTGCCTGCTGTTATTTTGAAGGAATTGCGTTTGCTATCGATAATAGCCTACCGCTTTTCAACCCTGGCACACAGGGTGAACACAAAATTCTAAGAGGGTTCGAGCCCATCTATTGCCAGTCACAGCATCGCCTTTTTGAGGGCGCGTTTCATCAAGCTGTTGCGCAATTTTTACAGCAAGAAACTCAACATCTTGCTGACTATTTTAATCAGGCACGCAATGCTTTACCGTTTAATAAGGAGTTTGTGCCTTTATTAAAGACGACAAGTGTCATTCACCCTAACGACGACACTCATAATCACAACGAGAAAAACTATGAAACATAACATTCTTGCCGTAGCGATTGCGGCATCACTAGGTCTCGCTGGCTGCGGTCAGTCTGAGCAAGTAAAAGAACAAACCTCTGCCGTTGAAACTGCTCCTGTAAAAGGTGAAGCAGAATTAGGCTCGTTCGGCGTAGATTTATCAGCACGTAATGAAGCGGTTAAGCCAGGCGATGATTTCTTCATGTATGCAAGTGGTAGTTGGTACGATAACTACGAGCTGCCTGCTGACAAGACGCGTTATGGCGCATTTACAGGGTTAGCAGAGCGAAGTGAAGAACAAGTAAAAAACATCATTGATGGCTTATTGGAAAAAGAAACACTGAATGCTGAAGAGCAACTTGTTCATGATTTCTTTGTTGCGTACATGGATACGGACACGATTAACGCGAAAGGAATCTCCCCAATCGAAGACATACTTACATCGATTGATAACATTGAAAATACAAAAGACCTTACTGAAGCTTTTGGTAACAGCTGGCTAGTTGGCTCTACCGCGCCCATTGGTGGCGGTATGTGGTACAACCGACTAGACCCAAATGAATACCAACTTAGCGTGGGTGTTGGTGGTCTTGGCCTTCCTGATCGCGACTATTACCTGAGCGACGCTGAGCGTTTTGTAAAAATTCGTGAGGCCTATGTAGCCCATATTGAACAAATGCTAGGCTTTGCTGGTGAAGAGAATGCGGCAGAGAAAGCCGCTAAAATATTAGCGCTAGAAACACAAATTGCAGAAGTGCAGTGGCCACGTGAAAAACGTCGTAATCGTGACTTAACGCTCAACCAGATTGAGCGCAGCAAACTTTCTGACGAGTACCCAGGTTTTGATTGGGATACCTATTTTGCACAAACGGGCTACAAGGTACCTGAGCTAAACATTACCCAACCAGAACCAGTTAAAGATGTAATCAAAATCATCAACGAAGCAGACCTGGCTGATTGGAAAGCATATTTGAAATACCACACTATTTCGAACAATGCAGGTTTGTTGTCAGAAGATATCTATCTAGCAAACTTTGACTTCTTTGGCCGCACACTAAGTGGTCAACAAGAACCTCGTCCTCGTTGGAAGCGTGCGGTAAGCCAAATGTCTGGCACCGAGTCACTTGGCTTTGCCATTGGTAAAGTATACGTTAACGAGTACTTCCCTGAGAGTTCAAAAACACAAATGGCTGAGCTTGTTGAAAACCTTCGCTCAGCGATGGGCGAACGTCTTGACAACCTCGACTGGATGGGCGAAGAAACCAAGGTAAATGCCAAAGAAAAGCTGATGGCTTTCAATCCTAAAATTGGTTACCCAGATGAGTGGCAATCTTTCGATGGACTAGAAATTAGCGATAAAGATCTTATTGGCAATATTCATAATTTACGTAAGTTCTTCCATGCTCAATCGGTTGAACGTGAGTTAGAAAAAACAGATCGCAACCGCTGGGGTATGACACCGCAACGTGTTAATGCATATTACAATAGTTCATTTAACGAAATTGTATTCCCTGCGGCTATTCTACAACCGCCATTCTTCGATCCTAATGCTGACCCGGCAGTAAATTATGGTGCTATTGGCGCGGTAATTGGACACGAAATGGGTCACGGTTTTGACGACCAAGGTTCTAAATCTGATGCCAATGGTATTCAGCGCAACTGGTGGACAGACGCTGACCGTGCGGCATTTGAAGAAAAAGCCGACATGCTGGCTGAGCAATACAGTCAATACGAACCTATTGAAGGCAACTTTGTTAACGGTCGCAATAGTTTAGGTGAAAATATTGGTGACGTAGGTGGTCTGTCAATGGCTTATCACGCGTACAAGCTGAGCTTAAATGGTAAAGAAGCGCCGATTATCGACGGGCTTACTGGTGACCAACGATTCTTCCTTGCTTGGGCACAAGTTTGGAAAGAAAAACGTACTGAGCAAAGCATGTTGAACCAGCTACGCGCAGGTACACACGCACCAGGACGTTTCAGAGCGCAAGCACCGCGTAACCACGACGCTTGGTACGAAGCGTTTGACGTTAAGCCGGGCGATGCGCTTTACTTGGCACCTGAAGAGCGCGTACGTATTTGGTAATACCCATGTTATGCGGAACAGGTGAAAATGCGGTGCCACCCCCCCCCTGATTCGCCAACGCGTTTAACAAAAAAGGCGGCAAACTATTACGTTTACCGCCTTTTCTTTTGTCTACTTTGCGATGATAACTACGCGTTACAAAACGAGAGCCTATTTGCCGTACTGGCTTATTACGTCTCTAACGTATTGCTTCACCCTGACTTTAGCACCTGAAAAATCGCCATTACCTACACTGCCCATCGCGTACCGTAGCCAATACCCATCAATAAGTGCAGCAGTAGATGATGCGGCATTTTTAACGTGTTCTTTTCTCAAAAGCAGCCTAAAGCTTGAGGCCAAATTGCTTTCTAAGCGTTTGTGGTTAACACACTGCAAACGATGCAACGTCTTATCATGGAGAGACAACGCCCAAAAGTTAAACCACGTATTAGTTGCAGAACTGGCTCCCTGGGTTTGTGAAAAATTGTTTTCAATAATGAAATCAATTCTTTCCAGCGGGTCCTCAATAACTTTTGTAATTTTAAGGGCGTCCAAGAGATGGCGCATAGTCGCCTCTATCAACCCTTGTTTGTCGCCAAAGTAGTGACTAATAATGCCCGAAGATAGCCCGGCTCGCTTAGCGATTAGACTAATTGTTGTTCCGTGATATCCAACTTCAGCCATCACCGACAAAGTAGCTTCAATCAGCTGTTTTTTGCGTACTGGCTCCATTCCCACCTTGGGCATGTTACGACTCCAAACCTTTTCTTAAACACACTTGTTTGTAAACGCTCACATCGATGAGCAATAACCACAAAATAAGAGCGTGCTGACCTTTGCGATACCCTTTAAGCGCATTTGACACATGGTTCAGGAAAAAAAGTGGACGAAATCTTTTTACAGAATCGCTGTGACAAATGAAGTACAAAATCAGCTTGCATGCAACGCAAAGGTCAACACAATCATAGAAAGACCCATACCTGCGAAGACGACGCTTCGCAGGTATGGTAACACGTTTAGAAGGTTAAGCGTGCGTTTAGTGCTACAGCGCGCGGTGCGCCAATCCAAAAGGCACCAGGTGCAACCGTAGACGCATAATCTTCGTCAAAAAGGTTATTGACCGTTAGACGTACTTCTAACTCTTCAATACCAGCGCCCATATTTTCGACAAACCCACCAATATACAAGTCACTCACGATGTAATCATCAACTTCAGCACTGTTATTGATATCTAGGAAGCGGCTGTCTACATACTTAGTTGAAATACCTGCAAAATAATTGTCTTTTGCCCAGTTTAAGCTAAGCACTGCCATAGTATCCGGTGTACCAATTACGGTATTTCCTTCTACCGCAACCAGCGATGATTCAGGGTTATTTGGATCATCAATGGCCGCTTGCGCATCTGCTAGCGTGTCGTACTGTGTTCCGGTACCGCCAATCGTAGCAATGTATTCAGATTCGCTAACGGTGATCGAAGTAAACAACGATAGTGTTTCAGTCAACATTACATCAGCTGAAATCTCAACACCGCTAGATTCAATACCGCCCACGTTTCGGTAACCACCGGCAGCAGCTTCCAAGAAATCGATACCGCTTGAAGTCTCATTGCTAGTGAACTGAATACGATCGTTAAATTCAATCGTGTAATACGTCACACTTGCGTTGAAGCCAGGTGAAGAGTAACGGAAACCTACGTCAATGTTGTCTGCTGTTTCCGGTCTGATGAAACGAAGGTCTGTGTCGTCACGCTCAAGTTGCGCATCTTTGATTGCAGCAAAGTTTTCACCATAACCCGCAAACACTTCAAGGCCGTCGATAGGCATTGGTGCTACGATACCTGCTGAAAGCAGTGTGTCTGAGTCACTGTTAACATCGAGATTGTTACTTGCATCAAAGTTGTCATCTTTTGCGATATCAACATTGAATTTCTTGGCACCTACACGTATTTTCGCCAAGCCAAGGTCAAGCTCGTCTTCAACATAATACATCAGCGTATCCACAGGGAAGCTGCGGTCATATTGAACCCAATATGGGGTTTCATTAAAGTCATAGCTGATTGATGAGTTGGTAATTTTGTGCCAATCACGCGATTCGTCACGCTGATAATCTTCCCACCAAATACCAAAACGCAACGTGTTGTCAAAATCACCAATTTTGGTATACCAAATCGCATCTGCATTAAAACCAATACGCTCTTTGGTGTAGTGAGTATGACGATAAGAACCCACTGGAATAGCACCTTGTTCATGACAACCAGGGTCATATTCAGCGCCTGCGCCGCCATAAGGGAAGGTTAATGAACTTGCACATCCAGCAATAGGACTAAGCTGATTACCGTCTCTATCGACAAAATAGAATTGGCCTAGCGCAGCGCCGCCAAAAACAGTATTGCCATTGACTAACTCAGAATGACCCGCGTCGCCGTCGTTAGCAACATCAACTAAATAGGGAGGAACCCAATCACCGCGCCCTTCATTGTCGTGATAATAGGCATTGGCAGTAACATCAAGGTCACCAAGTGCAAAATCTGCTTGTAAGTAAGCAAACAAGTTTTCTCTTAAGGTTGACCAACCGCGTCGGAACGCTTGATCTTGGTAAGGAATTCCCGTCCATTCATCCGTGAGCTGGTCCCAATGAGGGTTTTGCTCATATTGCGCAAGACCATAAATACGCTGATAGTTATCTTCGTGAGTGTCGTCATAAGATACATAGCCTGTTAGGGCAACATCATTCACGGTTGAAATCACTTTCATGGCAACATGATCACGCGTATTTTCTGCTGCTTGCTGCATAAAGTCAGAGCTTTCCTGAGTAGACATACTTACCCATGCAAAGGTGTCTTTAAAGATTTCGCCAGTTTCATAACGTACGTAAAACTTAGATGCATCAAATTCACCTGCGGTTACGCTTGTGATAAGCCCTTGCTCCATCGAAGGGTCAATAGTGGTGAAGTTCAATGTACCACCTAGCGCTTCATGCGAGCGTGATGCGATGTCCGCGGTACCTTGAGAAACTTCTACACCTCTTACATTTTCTGTATCAATGTAGCGATTTGCTTTCGCACCACCACCGTAGTTAGAGTTACCGTTGGCAATGCCATCAACGGTCATACCGATTTGCTGTTCGTTGAGATTAACTTGGAAACCACGGATGACAATCGACGTAGACCAGTCGTCCGCGCCAAAAGTATCCCCTTCATTTATTAGCACTCCGGGCAGATTGTCTACTGCTGCAAGCACACTGCTTAAGTTGGCTTGCTGTTTAAACATATCTTCATTGGTTGCATTGTTTGCATACGATACGCTACGCCCAACAACCGTAATTTCTTCCATACGCTCTTCACTGTCAGCAACTGCCTCTTCGGCAAAGACGGTTGGTGCAGAAGACAACGCAGCCAATATCGCTAAAGATAATTTGTGATGTTTTCCCATTGTGTGTTCCATTTATCGTTGTGTAATGTTTGGACACTACAATAGAGGGGCTTTATGACATTTACGTTAAGCTTAATTGAACGTTCAATTAATAAAAAATTTCAATATTAATGCATATACAAAAAAGCCCTCCAAGTGGAGGGCCAATCTAAACATTGCTGGTTGTCATTTAGGCGCGGGCTGCGGCCTGAAAACTATGCGGACCGCTGCTCGTGCCTGACACCTGCTTTTTGGCATACACCAACGCATTGTGCAGCGTGTCAAAGTTTGGAATACCAGGATGCGCTTCATTTACGCCTTCCAGCACTCTATTCACTTCATCGTTAGCACCACAAATAAGCAATATTCGTCCTGCTGCTGCCGCGTCAGACATTACCGTGTCTACCGCCATAGCCGCAGATACATCCATAAGCGGTACCCGTGAAAAGTCTAATATGGTTACTTTAGAGCCGGGCTTGACGCGTTCCCTTACATGATGCCCAAGGTCAGCTGCCGCACCAAAGCTCAATGGGCCGCCGAAACTAAAGATAGACACATTGTCTTTAAGTGATTCAAGTAGCTCATTCTCTTTCGGATCGTTAAGCGATTCTGGAATCTTTTTAAGCTCTTCAATTTGTAGCTGTGCTATTTGCTTAACATACGCTAATGCTGCAAACACAACACCCACGCCAACGGCCGTGATTAAGTCCACAAATACCGTAAGTGCTAGTACCATAAGCATAAGGCCAAAGTCCCAACGAGGGCCTTTGTGTGCGCGTTTCAAATAGCTCCAATCGATAATATCAAGACCTACTTTAACAAGAATACCGGCTAATACAGCATGGGGTATTTGCGCTGCAAGCGGGCTCAGCCCAAGTACAATGGCAAGTAATACAAGCGCGTGGACCATACCTGAAATGTTATATTTACCGCCGCTACGGATATTAACCACGGTACGCATTGTTGCGCCAGCACCTGCAATACCGCCTATTAGGCCTGCAAATGTATTGCCAATACCCTGACCAATAAGTTCTTTGTTACTGTCATGACGACTACGCGTCATGTTGTCTGCAACCAATGACGTAAGCAAACTATCAATGGCACCAAGTACAGCCAAAATAAATGCCGCTTCTAAAATCAACAGCGCTTTGCTTTGCTCAAAAACAGGTAGGTGAAGGCTTGGAAGACCCGTTGGGATATTACCCAGTACCGGAACGCTTAACGCTAAGCTCACAAGGGTACCGATGATAAGCGCAGCAAGTGCTCCCGGGACGTACTTGCCCAACGCAGTTGGCCATTTGTAAGCGATAATAAGTGTACCCAAGCCAAGAGCCAGTGTAGCAAAGTCAATGTCTGCAAGTGCTGTAGGTAAATACGTCAGCGCGCCTATAGTACCGCCAGGAGGTTCATGCCCCAACAAACGCCCTATCTGCAAGATGATGATGATGGCACCAATGCCCGACATAAACCCTGAAATAACGGGATAGGGTACAAGTCGAATATACTGACCCACACCTAAAAAGCCGAATACAATTTGGAATATACCGGCCAAAATAACCGCAGTAAAAATAAGGCTGGCATCGCCTGAAAGGCTTGCAAATAGACCTGCTAGTACAACAACCATTGGACCCGTAGGGCCTGATATTTGGGCTGGCGTTCCACCAAATAAAGCAGCAAAGAAACCCACAGCAATAGCGCCATATAACCCAGCCATCGGCCCTAGGCCAGATGCCACACCAAGCGCTAATGCCAACGGCAAAGCAACGATACCGGCGGTCAAACCGCCGGTAAAATCGCCGCGTAAATTCGAAAGATTAATTTTAAGCATACTGCACTACCTTATTCTGCGCGCACAAGTTGCGCTTCAGCGGCAGCCTGATCCATAGCAACAAATTCGCCGTTGTCGTCGTTATAACAAAGCACTTCACCAGAACCAATGTTGTAAACCCAACCGTGAAGCTTTACCTGACCAGTCGCAATTTTTGCAGCTACAGCAGGGTGAGTGCGTAAATGTTGAATTTGCTGCACGACGTTTTCTTTTGTGACGGCTTCCAAATCGTCCAATGACAGTGCATCGTGACCACAACGCTCTTTCACGACATCAGTAGCAGCGCGGCAGTGTCCCAACCACTCCTTAACGTGAGGCAAAGAGTCTAAACCTGCTGGGTTAATCGCACCTTTCATTGCGCCGCAGTCGGTATGACCGCATATTACAATATGAGATACACCTAATGCTGCTACAGCAAATTCGATTGACGCGGTCATTCCACCTGTTTGATTGCTATGAGGAGGCACAATGTTGCCTGCATTACGGCAGATAAAAAGCTCACCTGGATCGGTTTGCGTTACTAGGTTGGGGTCGATACGAGAATCTGAACACGTGATGAAAAGAACTTCAGGATTTTGACCTGTCGCCAACTTTTGAAAAGTGGCTTTTTTGTTCGGGTACACTTCTTTCTGGAACTTAGCAACACCTGAGATGACATGATCCATAAATTACTCCTAATGAAGTTTTAATTATAATAATAGGCCAGTGTCACTTGATAGATTAATAGTTTAATATACAAGCTCGCGATAGCCATTTACTATCAGCATTAAAAAACATTTACGTTCACGCTTAACAAGAATGGAAACAAATCATGCAACTCAACGGGAAGACCGCGTCAATTAACCAAATCAGGTATTTCGTTGCTGTTGCGAAATACTTAAGTTTTCGACAAGCAGCGGGCGTTCTTGGGATTAGCCAACCTACTCTGACCAGTCAGATTAATACCCTCGAATCGACACTAGGGTTAAACCTATTTGAACGTTCACGTACTGGCACACTGTTGTCACCACAAGGCAAAGCGCTTTTGCCCGCCGCTGAAGAGGTGCTGCAATCATCACAACGTTTTAGTGAGATTGCTAGAGATTTGTCGGTTGGTGACGTCGTTACATATCGCTTGGGCATTCCACCAACGCTCGGGCCCTATTTACTCCCTTTCGTACTACCTGATTTGCACAAGCGAAAGCCAGGTTTACGGTTTTATGTTCGAGAAGGCGCCCCCAGTGCGCTTCAGCATGGTTTATTGCGCGGCGAGTATGACCTTATTTTGTCCCCTTTGTCTAAGGAAAACTCGCAGCTTATCACTCAACCTCTTTTTAATGAGCCTCTCAAGTTTGTGATACCTTCAGATCACCCTCTCGCGGGTAAGGAATATGTCAAGCCTGAAGACATCAGCGGCGAAAAAGTTCTCACGCTTGAAGATAGACATCACTTTCATCACCAAGTGCAGCGTATCTGTGATGACATAGGCGCCGACCTTCAAAGAGACTATGAAGGAACGAGTTTAGATACCTTAAGACAAATGGTGGTAATGGGAATGGGCGTGGCGTTTTTACCCGGTTTATACATTCACTCTGAACTTCACAAACCAGAGGCTCTTCACGTTTGTGAATTAGCGGATATGCCTATTGAAAGGATGCATTCGTTAGCGTGGCGAAACACTGCGCCGGGCAGACAAACATTTAGGGAGATATCTGTGATCATTAAGCATATTATTGAAACTCGACTTTGTGATGCAGTGTCGATAATTGAACGGTAAAGGGAAGCGGGATGATAGACAGGCAGCACCTTCGAATTGTAAAAGCGATTGAAACCTATGGCACAGTAACGCAAGCAGCGAATTCTCTCCATGTAACGCAGTCCGCCTTAAGTCATGCTATGAAAAAGCTGGAACAAACGTACGAGGTTACACTTTGGGAGAAAGAAGGTCGTCAATTGCGTTTAACCCAAGCAGGACAGAGTGTGCTTGGACTCGCACAGCGTATCCTACCGCAATTTGAACATACTGAAGCGCAGCTGGCACGATTCTCACAAGGTAAGCAGGGTATTTTACGCATTGGAATGGAATGCCATCCGTGCTTTGAATGGCTTCTAAAAGTCGTCGCACCATTTCTAAAGGCGTTTCCTGACGTCGATGTTGATGTTATGCGTGCGTTCTCGTTTGGTGGGTTACAAGCGCTTCATGGGTATGATATCGATATACTGCTAACACCAGACCCTCTACAACTTGATACTATTGTTTACACCCCAATTTTTGACTACGAGCAAGTGCTTGTAATGCACGAGTCACACCCTCTTGCTCAACAAGCATTTATTAGCCCACAAGATTTGGTAAAAGAAACCCTTATCACTTACCCAGTGGAGCTAAGTCGACTAGATATTTTCACTCAATTTCTCACACCGGCCAATTGCACCGTAAGACAGCATAAAAAAATAGAAACGACAGAGATTATTTTGCAAATGGTTGCCGCCAACCGAGGGGTAACAGCATTGCCCAAATGGCTCATTGAAGAACAACACAATGACGCTATTTGTTATCGTTCTCTGGGTGAGAAAGGTATAGCCAAAACACTCTACTTAGGCCACAGAAAAGCAGAAGATGCGCTGGGGTTTGTCGATGAGTTTATTGAAATGTCACGGCATTACCACCCCAAGTAATGCCGCCTTATTCACTGTAGCTAAATTTTAAACTGGCCGACGATATCTTTAAGCTCTCCCGATACGTTGCTCAGTTGCGTTGCTTCTACGGCAAGTTCTTCAGCATGCTGACTTGTACGATCACTCAAACTGGTAATAGACACAAGTGACGTATTTATGCCTTGTGCCACGTCGGTTTGCTGCTGTGTGGCTTGCGCAATGTGCGTACTTTGCTCATGCACCTGACCAATTGCCTTTGTAATATCTTCCAACGTAACAACCACTTGCTCCGTTTTATTTAGCCCTGACTCTGAACGCACCTTTCCTTGTTGCATAACGCTATCCGTTTGCTCTGCCATGTGTTGAAGTCGCTCAACCATTTTGCGAATGTCCGTTGTCGACTCTTGGGTACGGCTAGCGAGCGAGCGTACTTCATCAGCTACCACCGCAAACCCTCGACCTTGTTCACCTGCCCGAGCTGCTTCTATGGCTGCATTCAAAGCAAGTAAATTTGTTTGTTCCGCAATACTATTGATAACGTCGACAACCGCGCCAATATTGTCAGATTCATTGCTTAGGCCACTGACAACTTCAACACCTTCATTAATAGCGCTGGCCAGCGCACGGATTTCTGCCACAGCTTCTTCTACTTGCGCGCTTCCACTTTGCACTAGTTCATCGGCTTCGGTTGCCGCTTCACTGGAGTGAGCTGCATTTTTCGAAATTTCAACAACCGTTTCTGCCATTTCAGTCACCGCTGTGGATACATTGTCGACCTGGCTTCGCTCTTGATTGATTTCTTTGCTCGTCGCTTGGCTCACATCTCTCAAGTGCACTGCTGCTTCAGCCACCATTTGTGTATTGTTTGCAGTGTCGCGTAAAAGTGCGCGAAGTTTATCCGTAAACGTATTGAACTCCACCGCTAGCGCGCCGACTTCATCATTGCTGTTCACTGCCAATCGTTTTGTGAGATCACCATCGCCACTGGCAATTTCAGACATCGCTTTACGCATTTCTTGCAGCGGTCTGGTGACCTTGGCACTTGCGACAAAAGTAATGAATACGATTAAGCCAATGATGGCTATAGCAACGATAATAGCGGTAGTGATTGCGCTGTTAATGGGCGTGTTAACAACGCTTGCGGGAACTAAAATACCGACGCTCCAATTCATCTCTGGTGTACTAAGCTTGGCATGCTCATAAACAGCAAAATAGTCTTCTCCTTTCCACACAACCGGTACAATACCTGATTCGCTTTTAACTATTTTCTTAGACAAGGCGCTAAAACCACTGGAATCACTAAACGCGCTATCAAAGTCGCTAATAGGAGAGCTCAACGGCAAATCTGAAGACTGCTTAGGGAAATAAACAATGCTTTGATTATCATCAAGTAAAAACGCGGTCCCTTGACCTTCATACTGGATTGCATCGATAACGCTACCAATGGTGCTTATTAGGATATCCACACCACCAACCCCTAAAAGCTTACCGTTTTGGTATACAGGGGTTTGCACTACAGCAGATACACTGCCATCTTGTGAATCTACCGCTGGCGGCGTTACATAGAGCTTTCCCTTTTCAACAGCGGTTGCAAACCAAGGACGCTTGTTAGCAAAATAGCCAGCATTGGGGTTGCCTGCATCAGGCCCCGTTGTATCAACCCCTACTCTGCCTTCTTCATAAAAGTATTCACCTGTATTTGCTGAACCAAAAAATCCAGACTTTATAACAGGATCTGCGCTACTCACATTTTGAAACACGGTATACACTTTATTGGCGTTTACCAGCTGAGTTTCAGAAGCCCCCCTTTGAGTATGCTGCTCAAAGAAGTCTTTGAAGAAAGGACTGCTTAAAAACGCGCGTGCGACTCCGCCGTATGTGGCGAAAAAGCCCTCAACTTCACTTGCCTCTCTAGCAACCAATGCGGTCACTTCTTTTTCGACTCGATTACGGGTGCTGTCGGCCACTGCATTAATAAGGAATATTGCGGTGATCAGCAGCATTAGCGCAATACTGCCCCCGACGATAAGCATAAACTTTTTTTGTAGTGATATAGACTTCATTTAAACTTCTCATTGTTATTAGTGGCAATACATGGATTAGCTGTGGAAGCATGAATGAAACCATGTTTGCTTTATTTTTGTGTTGCTGTGGGCACTTTAATGAATGATTTATTACCAAAAACATAAAGCGCTTGCAGTGATTGGCGGGAGGTTATCAAGCCGCAATATAAGTAGACTTGCTCCAAAAAGAAAAAACGCCAAATCAACACGCACTACTTTCGTATAGATTGTGGCGCTTTACAAGCCCGATGTTTGAGGGCGCTAAAATAGAGACACACGCAACAGCTGAAGAAAGTCGCTAATCAACGGCTTTTTCTGCTAACCTTTCGTTTCTCTTTTTGCCTGCTCGCTCTGCATTTTGTATACGTGCCTCTAACATCGGGTGAGACTGAAACCAACTATTCGCTTCAGAATTGTCAGGCATCATTGATTGTAAAGCGCGCATCGCGCTAGCAAAATCAGCTGGGTCTTCTCCCAATGCTTGGAGTTGTTCAATAGCAAAATTATCTGACTCCCATTCATGAGCTTGAGAAAATTTGTTCTGCACCACAGTTGAACCTACCCCTAAGAATGCTTCAAGAGCACCACTCAAATCACCAAAGAAATAGCTAATAGCCAGCGTTGTAAAAAGTGATTCTGATACTAACCGCATGGCGTGTTCATGTTCCACATGACCGACTTCGTGAAGCAATATTGCGTTGAGCAACGATTGGTCGTTCTCAACAAGACGCACCAATTCATCGGTGAATACAATGGTGCCATCAGGTAGTGCAAAAGCGTTGGGGCCAAATGTTTCAGATGCTCTAAACAACACGCGATAATGCGGATTTTTGGTAGACAGTTGACCCAGCACGTTGTCAAAATTTGTACGCATTGTCTTAACGTCTTCTTGGCTAAGGGTTGTAGTGTCAAGCACGGTATGGTCAAGAGCCGATAGAGTATGTTCTGACGCTATTTGCTTTACCCCGTAAGGAAGGTGGGCTGCCAGCGAGACAGCTACATAGGGAATTAATACGGTAAACAAGCAATAAAGCAACACGGGCACAAGTAAGATACTACCAATAAGCCATGAAGCTCTGCTTTCAATGCGGTGCATTACTGATGAAGCATTTTTATCTAACCAATTGTCTAAAGCAGGTGTCGAGGGGCAAACGAGCATATCTCCATCGGGTAAAATAATCTCTCTTGGTAGATCACCTAACTTTGACTTAACGGAAATATCGCATCTCTCAAGCGAAATGTGCGATCGCGCTTCAATACTTACATGTAACCTGTTATTGGATATCTCACACGTCGCAGCAGACGATGTTACACCGCCGCTGTGATAATAAAGAGCCTGTTGCATAGCATTTATCCTAGCGCCACATCAACATCGAACAAAGTTGCAGCTTCTTCTGAAACTGCGCTTGCTGTGCCTTGTTCACCAGCCATAACACCATTGAAACCTTTCAGTACTTTTACCTGTGTTGCGTCGGCAAAAAATGATGCTGTTCGTACTTTTACCCATGGTATTGCAAATCCTAGGGTAACCACCGTTGCCAAAATATTGGTGAGACGCAGAAGGATCAAGTCAGTGGCTTTGATTGTAGAATCAAACAATGCGACATCTTCCAAACGGCTGTTAGTAAAAATATAGTTTCTAATACGGGCATTGTAGTAGCCGCCTACAACCGCATAAACAAAAAGGTAGAAGCCAAACATAACGGCGGTATAAATATGCCCTTCATCGGGAGTCACACTTGCTGTCCCGGTGAAAAGCCCTATTAGAAAAATCAAACAGAGAAACATCACAAAAGTAATTATCGCAGCCCCAAACGCCACGCCATAGTATTCACCTGATGACAGTTTGGTTGTAAACGCTTTGTCGCCAAAACGTGTTTCGTCTACGAGAAATGCGTCAATTTTTTTCAGTACCCACGGAAATAGCAAATAAAAGGTAAAAACGCTTGCAATAGGGAGTACTACAAACAAAAGAAATGCCTGTCCGTACTGACCTTTAAAACCAAAACGCACGTTTCGGTATGCTGTCATTCGCATTCTAAAACGCATGCTTAATATGACCAATAAAGGAGAAACAAACATCATGACCAAAACGAGCCCGAGCGCTGCCGGCGGGCTAAACGTTGACAGTAGAAAATAAGCACCAAACAAACATGCGGCGATAATACGCCCTTTGAGAATTTGAAGTGGCTCAGCAAGGTAAGAAAAACGGTGCCCGTCTAGCTCAATGTTGCTGTAAAAATAGCGATTTGTACGCACTTTTGCCCAAGCAGAATAAATACCTAATGTGGCTATGCTAAGCAATAGATTGACTATCCATATAGAAAAGTATTCTTTGATTTTTCCATGAAAACGGACCTGCTCCGTGCGGAGCACAACATCCGCATGCTCTGATGCACAATCAGCAGGCGCCTGCTCATTATGCTTTGCGATAAGTGCTGTTAGCTCTGCAGCACGCTCAGGAAATGCCTCGGCATCGATGGTAGACAAAGCTTCGACAAGTTCGTCTTTGGAATAACTATCGTAATTTGGTTTAGGCGTATTGCTGTCGTCCATGGGAAAACCTCTTTCATCCTTGATTTATAATAAAAAACGTAACGCGCACACCATTGTTTGCATTTCGAAACAGCATGCAAGGTCGGCAAGTGTAAAACCTAAAACCTATTTTTGCCACACCAACATATGGTTATTTGCAGGCATATCAATAATTTCTATCAGTGACAATGAAGGCGCCCATGCAATTAGCTCCTCGATGTCTCGATATCCACCATAGCCGCGTTCGACAAGTGAATAATGAAAATCTTCATTGCTTTGGGACGTAAATTTCCCACCGTGTGTAAAAGGGCCATACTGGCAAAATACACCGCTTACAGGAAGGTGCTCTGAGACGAGCTGCATAAGCTGCTCTGCCTCTTCTTTTTGCATGATATGCGCGGTGTTAGCCGAAAAAATGCCATCAAAGTTTACGTTCGGTTCTAAAACCGGAAAATCATCTTCACCTACTTTAAATACATGAGGGCGTCGGATATTCGTCAGGGATAAGTCATCAATATATGCATTAATACCTTGATGGTATTGCACTTGGTCACTGGTGTGCCAAGTAAGGTGGGGTAAGTGCTCAGCAAAAAAGACAGCATGTTGCCCTGTGCCACTGCCAATCTCTAGCACATTTTCCGAGCTTGCAAACGCCCTTTCTAGCTGCGCTAGAATGGGACGTTTGTTATTTTCACACGCTTGGCTAAACGGCTTTTCAAACATTTAACTAATCACTTAGGTTAGGGCCAAGCCATTTTTCAGCTTCTTCAAGTGTCCAGCCTTTACGGACGGCGTAGTCTTCCACTTGGTCGGCCTGTATTTTGGCTACAGCGAAATATTTTGCATCGGGGTGCGAAAAATACCAGCCAGACACAGACGCGCCGGGCCACATCGCATAGCTTTCTGTTAACTTCATTCCCGTGTGCTGCTGTGCAGAAAGTAAGTCCCAAATAAGCTGTTTTTCTGTGTGTTCGGGACAAGCCGCATAACCAGGTGCGGGGCGTATACCTTGATACTTTTCACGAATAAGCTCTTCGTTGCTTAACGCTTCGTCTTTCGCGTATCCCCAGTAATGTTTACGCACTTGTTCGTGTAAGTATTCCGCGAAGGCTTCTGCCAACCTATCTGCAACCGCTTTAACCATAATGCCGTTATAATCATCGCCGGCCGTAATATAGCTATCAGCCAGCTCGTCCTCACCAATACCGCCGGTTACCGCAAATGCACCGACATAATCTTCGATACCACTGTCTTTTTCTGCCACGTAATCAGCTAAACAATAGTTCGCAAATTTATCCTTTAAGGTTTGCTGACGAAGATGGTGAGCAACACCTTTCACTTGGCTACGGGTTTCGTCGGTGTAAATTTCAATATCATCATTAACACGGTTGGCAGGGAACAGACCAATAACACCTTTAGCCTCAAGCGACCCTGCTTCAATAATACTATCAAGCATGGCATTGGCATCAGCAAAGAGTGACTTAGCTTGTTCGCCAACCACTTCATCTTCAAGAATGCGTGGGTATTTACCCGCCAACGACCATGTGAGAAAAAATGGCGTCCAGTCGATATACTGCCTGAGTACTGACAAGTCCGCAGTGACTGGGGTTACACCTAGCGCATTGGGTTTAACGGGTGGCGTTGAAAAATCAGGCTTGAAAGCGTTCTCACGGGCCTGCGCCAAAGTAACAGGTTTGCTTCTTGGCTTTTTACGCGCATGTTGTTCGCGAACGGTGTCATACT
>CAYVST010000059.1:0-22293 GCA_964454185.1 uncultured Alteromonas sp. | reverse complement strand
GAATCCAAGAGTTGCAGCAGGATGTAGGCAACAGCGTGGGAGTGTTTATCAACAACCAGGTTTAATGAGGTAACGTATGACAATTCAGTCTCTAGGTGTAGGATCCGGTTTAGCCCTTGACGATCTTGTACAACAGCTTTTGAATGCAGAACGACAGCCCAAAGAGGCACGTCTTAATGCAAGAGAAGAGCGAAACGAGGCTGAAATTTCAGGCCTTGGTCAAATAAAATCCAAAATGTCTGACTTTAAAGATGCCGTTGACGAGCTGCGAAGTGATACTGGCATTAACGGTCGTGAGCCTACAATAACTAACCCTTCCGAAGATGACGATGTCTTATCTGCTGAAGCATCGAATTCAGCGCTTCGTGGTACTTACGACATTACCGTTGAACAGTTGGCAACAGGAAGCAGAATCACAACTGATGATGGTGCGTTTACTTCAAGTAGCGACGCGGTGCTTACGTCTGGCACTGGATCTCTAACGTTCGACGTAGGAGGCAGTGAGAGTTTTACGATTAATGTTTCAGCGGGTACAACGTTAACTCAGCTTCGTGAAGCTATTAATGGCGCAGATGACAATTTTGGTGTAACAGCGAACATCATCGACACGGGCACAGGAGCTGGCCCTCGCTTGGTTTTCTCATCGAGTGAGACTGGAGATGGCAACGACCTTGTTATCACCAATGACACTGGTGCAGCAGAATTAGATAGGTTGTCTACCACTGGTGGGACGTCGAACATTAGTGCTGCAAATATTGAAGGTGCCAAGAATGCCATTGCCTACGTTGATGGCATTGAAGTGCAGAGCAGCTCAAACGAATTTGAAAACACCATTCAAAACGTATCATTTGAGGTCAATGAGGTTTCTCCAAAAGACTCTGTTGGTGACTTTCTAGCAACCAAACTCAATATTGGTTTTGATAAAGAAGGTTTAGACAAAAAAATTCGAGACTTTGTCGATAATTACAATTCCCTTATTGATGAGATTAGAACACTCACACGTTACGGTGAATCAGAGCTTGAAGAAGATGGCGCGCTAGCAGGGGATTCATTGTTACGAGGAATTCAGACGGGATTGGCGTCAATTATTGGTGATAATGTGAGTTCATCATCCTTGGGCGGCCTATTTCAGATAGGAATAGAGTTTGACGATGAGGGAAAACTGGAGATTGGTACTACAGATTTCGGGCTTGGTTCAGGTGAAGACCGATTAGAAGATGCCTTAGAGGATAACTTCGATGAAATCGCTAAGTTGTTTACTGATGACGAAGAAGGAATAGCGTCTAGATTATATGATTTTTCTAACGAATATACTTCGTTTAGTGGTCTGCTCAGCCTCAGGGAGCGCGCCGCCAAAGATATTCGCGATGAAATTTTTGACGAACGTGAGACGCTAGAACTGCGAATGTTAAATTTTGAAGAAATTCTTCGCGATAGATATTTGAACCTTGACCAAACCGTGGCTCAGTTAAACCAAACTGGTTCCGCGTTGTTAGCGTCGTTGTAAGTAAAAAAAGAGTTGGAGATATTATGTCACTCAAAGGTATTAACGCATATCGCAAAGGGAACCTCAAACAAGATGTTGCCAATGCCGATCCTCACAAGCTTACTTTAATGTTACTTCAAGGTGGACTAGACCGAATTGCTTATGCCAAAGGGGCAATGGAACGTAAAGACTTTGTGGAAAAGGCGAATTACATTTCAAAAGCCAGCGCAATTATTATGCACCTTAGAGATACTTTGGATCTTGAAGCTGGTGGCGAGGTTGCTGACAATATGTTTGCCTTATACAACTATATGGTTGAGCGTTTAGGTGATGCCCACATTAACAACGACTTGAATATTCTAGATGAAGTGTCTAGCCTGTTAACACCAATTCGAGATGCTTGGGTTCAAATTCCTGAAGAAGCAAAACAGGAAGCATACGAAGCTCAGCGTCAAAAACGACAAGCTGTTTGAAAAATTCAATATTAGACCACGAATACACACCTCCTTTTCTAAAAGCAGTCAACGCAGCGTTGGCTGCTTGTTTGTCTTCTGACTCCGAAGAACTCTCTACTGAGCACTTTAAACACTTGTCAATGGTGCGCCATAAAGTTGTCATTCGAATTCTGTCTAGATTAAATGATAATGAGAGAATAGCTTTTTCTGAGAAGGAAATTGTTATTAATCATAAGCTTGAAGAGCTGGCGCAAGGTTTGCTAAAAAAATCTAAAGAAGAGGCGGTTCAGTTTTCCAGAGGCCGCGCAGCTGTGAAGAAATATAAATAATTATGCTACAACAAATACAGTTTCATATCTGTGAGAATGAAGATAAGCAAACGGAGATTGAACACGCATTAGCGCCAAAGATTAGTGAAAACTATCGAGAAAGTCTGGGAGCTTTTGAACGTTATATTCCTACTTTAGCGAAAATTGCTAAGGACGTTGATTCTCAAGTTTTTACTCTTCTTTGTAACAAACATAGTGAATTAAACATCATCAACTTCAAAAGTGGGCAAGCCGTTTATGGCATGCATCCTAAGAAGGAAGTTAGTGAGCATTTGAATCAATATCTTTCTTTAACTCAACCTATTGAGTTACCTACAGTGGATTACAAAGAAGAAAGAGCAATAGTCTGTCTAGGACTTGGTATTGGGTATCATCTCGAACTACTTGTAAATGAAAAGAATTTTAAGCATATCGTTGTATACGAACCGAATATAGACTTTTTTTCCTGTTCCCTATCAACACTAAATTGGAAACGCATACTCCGAATAGCCAAGGAAAAAGGTGTTGCGCTTTATCTTCAAATTGGCTCAAATGCTTCTAATTTTGTCAAGGATATACAAGAGTTAATGTCTCACACTGACGTTGGCGATTTAACTATTTATAAGCATTTTCATCTACCCATATTCGACAGTCTTGAAAAGCAATTATCCTCACATCACTGGCATGAAATAGAGAAATGGTATCCAAAAGAGCGCACAGCTTCTCTTAGTGAAAGTTACTCACCCATGTGGTCATTTTTGCAAGTAGACACTGAGTTCAGTGAGCGATTTTTGAATATAGAAAGAAAAACCAAGAATCTCGCTGTTCTACGTAAATTTTTCCCTGACTTATACGAAGAGTTTGCTGATTATGAGCCCCACTATTGGTCTCCTATTGCTAATTCATCTGATGAGGTCAGTCTGTACAACAAATCTACTAAAGCGATTTTATCCTTATCTCCTCTCAACGATGCAAAAGAAGGATTTGAGGCATTTTCTAAAAAACCAAATAAAGACGGTTTGCTCCTTAGTTATACTGGTAAAAAGCTTAAAGGCTATATGCATTATCAGCTTGTCGGAGCAAGCGAAAAAATATTGAAAGATGTAGCTGAAGTTAAAAGCGAATTGCCTAGCAAAATTAAGTCGTTAATAATGTTCGGTTTAGGTGACGGTTATAGCATGGAGCTCATGTTAGGGCAGCATGAGATTGGAATGCTCTTTATTTGTGAACCAAATAAAGACTTCTTTCACGCTTCGCTGTATTCACTAGACTGGGAAAAAATAATAAGCCAATTTGATGATGGTAAGAAAAGACTTTATCTCAATATTGGCGATGACGGAACGAATTTAACCAATGATCTACTGATGCAATTTCAATCTGTTGGTCCATATGTCCTTGCCAATACCTTTTTTTACCAGAGTTATGTTAACGAAAGACTAGCAGATGCAGTCGCGCACTTACGTGAGCAATTACTGGTAATTATTGCAATGGGGGATTTTTTTGACAACGCAAAATATGGTATTGCTCACACGCATTGGGTGCTCAAAAAACAAATACCATTTCTGTTGAAAAAAAGCGAACGACGGTTTCCTGCGTCCACTTTAGATGTGCCCGTTTTTATTGTCGGAAATGGTCCGTCATTAGACAATTTACTTGACATGCTAAAGTTGGAGAGTGATCGCGCGATAATCATATCGTGTGGTACATCTCTTCAAGCGCTTCACAAAAGCGGAATTACACCTGACTTTCATGCTGAGATAGAAACTAATCGCTCAACATTTGATTGGCTCACCCGTATAAATGATCAAGCCTATCTAAAGAATATAACGTTGCTTAGTTGTAATGGCATTCATCCGGACACCGTTGAACTTTTTGACAGTGTTCTATTGGCATTTAAACAAGGGGAAGCATCTACGGTTTGTTTGACAGAATTGAACAAGAAGCATCCGTTTGCATTATTGGACTTTGCTTACCCCACTGTTACAAATTTTGCAGCAAACCTTGCAACAGAGATTGGCTTTAAGCAAATCTATCTAGTTGGAACTGACATGGGGTTTGTTAGCGATACTTACCATCATTCAAAGTCGTCTGGGTATTACGATGGAAATGGAAATGAGCTGTATTCATATGCTAAAAATCATTCAATGTCGCTTGTTGTCCCTGGGAACTTTAAATCGTGGGTAAAGACAAAGTATGAATTCAAGGTCTCAAAAGGTGTTTTAGAACAAATTTTCGGTAAATCTAATGCGGAGATTTATAATCTAAACGACGGTGCTCGAATAAAGGGAGCGAAGCCGCTTTACCCCGATCTTGTTTTAATAACTTCTTCCAAAGAAGACAAGGAACGCGCTAAAGAGTCACTAATTAGTAAAGCATTTACATCTGAATTTAATGACGAATACCTTTCGGTATACCAAAAGCGGTACCGTCAAGATAGCCTAATTGAGGAACTACGTTCACTTTCTTTTCTTATATCAGAGGCATTCACATCACCTTCCGATATAGAAAACTTAGTTGATAAACAAAGAGAGCTGATTGTTTCTTCGTTTTTGCGCAAAAAATCTCTTTTATTTTACTATTTGAATGGCACGCTGAATTATGTCAATAGTGCTTTTAGTAAATTATTGAATATTAGCGACCAGGCTACTATGGTTTCGTTAGCGAATCAGGCGCTGACAAACTGGCAGCAATTTATAGAGGATATGCGGTTAATAATTGAAAACGATCAGTACGGTTTTGATAATATATCGTCTTATGTCGAAGTTAGAAGGAAAGTGACACTTGCGCAAAAGTGGTCAGATACGCCTATTCATGTTAACCACAAAAATTTTGACAAGACGTTAAAAACAGATTTACTAGCTTTTGCTGAAAGAAACCAAGAGCGACCATCAAGAACGGTGATAATGAACTGGCTTGATAATAACAATACGTTAAAAATAGTAGATACTAATACCTGTAATATCGTTTTAGGCTTCAACTTTGAAGATTTTCAAGAACCAATTAAAGGGCTATATGTTATAGCGCACGGCGACTATAAAAATGAGTCATGTTCTTTCCAATGTAATCCTTTTGCTCTAATGAATTTATCTCTTATCGCCTTAATGAGCAGTTTAGAAGACGCTATTTTCATACCACGGTTTGTTGAACATCCTCTTTTTTCTGACACAAACCTTTCTGACTTGGAAGAGTGGAGCAAGGCTTTCAATTGTTATTCAGGACCTGATTTTATCTTACTAACAAATAATCCAATTGTAGGAGAAAATCTTATTTTGCCAACGGGAGATAGACTTAGCTATTTACCTTCCGTAAAGCCAAGTAATTTAAAAACATCTACGATTTCCTTAGATGATTATCAGAAGAAAGTGAACAAATTAAATTTGGCTCTGCAATGTAATTGGGCTACCAAGAAGCACCACTGATATCTCGTAATAGTTAATGTTCGAAGTGTATTCTCGGTAATCGAATGTCTTATTCTTAAAGGTGGGGTAGCAATCAAATGCTCATTTTTGTCATCGCCGATATTCAATAAGATATGAGACGTTTTAAAACTCAATTGTAAAAAAGCTGAAGATATAAAAATCACAATTAAATATAGAATTTGTATAAGAAAAAATAATTATGAAAATTGCAGTTATTGGGTTGGGTTACGTTGGTCTCCCTCTCGCTTGCGAGTTTGCTAAATATTATTCTACCGTTGGTTATGATATTGACGAAAATCGTATTGCGACACTCAAATGCGGAGTGGACATAAACGATGATATTGAAAAAACAAAGCTCATGGATGGTGCCGAAAATTTGCTGTTTACGTCATCAAAGGAAGACTTAATCGATGTGGACGTATATATCATTGCTCTTCCGACCCCAGTTAATGAAGAACACAGACCAGATTTACGATTTTTGAAGACAGCATCTCATTTAGTTGGTGGTTTTCTTAAACAAAACAATATTGTTGTATATGAATCGACTGTTTATCCCGGTGTTACAGAGGACGTGTGCATACCGATATTGGAAGAAGTCTCGGGATTAAAATGCAATGAAGGCTTTGGAGTAGGGTACAGTCCCGAAAGACTCAGCCCGGGCGACAAAACAAAGAGAGTCACCGATATTGTCAAGGTTACATCAGGCTCAAACGCGCATTATGCTGGTATTATTGACGCACTTTATAAAAGGATTATAAAAGCCGGAACATTCCTTGCTAAGGATATAAAGACGGCTGAAGCGGCAAAAGTAATAGAAAATACACAACGAGACCTTAACATCGCACTAATGAATCAACTTTCACAGCTTTTTAGCTTATTAGGTATAGATACTCTCGATGTGTTAGAGGCTGCATCAACAAAATGGAACTTTTTGGATTTTAAACCTGGTCTTGTAGGGGGACATTGCATAGGCGTAGATCCGTACTATTTATGTCACAAAGCTGAAACCGTAGGTTATATTCCAGACATAATAGTAGCTGGCAGGCGGTTAAATGAGACCATGGCCGCATTCGTAAGTACCGAAACCATAAAGCTCTTACTCAATGCAAGAATAAACCTCAGCGTAGCCAAGGTATTGATAGTTGGCTACGCCTTCAAAGAGAATTGTTCAGATGTAAGAAACACAAAGGTTAAGGATATAATAGCTGAATTGAATTCATTTAATATTCGTCCCTCTATTTATGATCCCCTGGTTGACCCTGTTCATTTTACTAACCTGAAAGGAGCCGAATACATCAGTAATTGTGAAGATCGAGATTTTGACTTTGTTATATTGGCAGTGCCCCATGCTAAAGTTTTGGAAAATTGGGTGGAAATCACTAAATGCCTAAAAGTAGATAAATCGATGGTATTTGATTTGAAAGGTGCCCTACCAAAGTCAGAGAGCAAGAAGCGGCTATAGAAACGATGCTTTGCGGCTTACAGTTTGATAGATGAGTCCAATTACCCAGGCGTGGGCTTTGCTAATTTAATCGAGAGTAAAAATGCACGGCATATGATTGAGAGATGGTATGCCGCGCTAGTTAGAACATCTAATGTTTTGTTTTTTCGCTACAAAGGTTGTAACTTGTCAGCAAGCTTCGATGATCTTTTCTTTAGGTGTTTATACATACTTTCATAGTGTTTATCTGTAGCTGCAATTATATTGCTGCATGAGTCTAATTCAGTATTATCGATATCGACCAATTTTTTCACGTTTATACCGGAGATCTGTTTCATTGAACTGTTATTATCAATGACTATTTTTATACTTCCCGTAGGAAAAGAGTGTATGAGTTTCTTGCAATATTTATTTGCACCAAAGATCGCTATTCTACTGGAAGAAGAGGGAGTTATCTTATCTATGAGTTGATTTACCCTCTCTTCACAGTCGAAACCAAACCATTTATAGCTGTCCACAAATTGAAAAGGCTTTCCGCGATAAAATATATATGAAAAGTACTCTCTGGCTCTCTCCTTCGAGCAAGGGGAGACAGCAGTCATCTGGTCTATTATTTTCTTTATATCGCTTACATTGTCAACAGTAGGCATAATTGACAAGCTTTCATACAGTGCTCGCCCAAGTAGCAGAGTTGGCTTATCGAGTAATACACACTCTACACCTATCGTCGAGGAATAAACTAAACAGAGCTCTGCAGCTGTAATATAAGCATAACTGTCGCTTGAACAGTCTGGCGGTATAAAAGTCATACCATACTTGTTACAAATCTGTTCGATTGTTTCTAGTTCTTCTGGATCGGAATCAATTTGATTTGGATGGCATTTAATGATGATTTCATAGTCAGCAAAGTCACTTAAGGCTGCTTTACCTAATGCTAAAATTGCACTTCGCTGGCTCGCAAACTGGTTGTTTTTTACCCACAAATCTTTTCCAGCCCACTTGCTTGCTACCGACACGCATTCGAAGGTGGAGCTACAAAAGAACACTATCTTGGGTTTTTTCGTTGTTGAAATGACATGACCTACAATTTGATTTGCCGTGAAGTTAATCATGCAACCAGGGCTTTGAGTCTCGTCATGGTTTACTTTTTCAAAAATATACCTGTCAACCTCACACATTCTGTCTTCGTAGTCGTCAGATTCACGTAATTTATGAATATAGCTATCATGGTCTTTCTTAAATTGATTAATATCCTGAGGTAACTTATTGTTAAAAACCTGATAATTTATGAAATTAGGGTCTCTATATGATGAACCCGTTTCATGAGAGCGAGTATTAACGCCCGCCTCTCTTGTTGAATAGAATATAGCATTCTGGTCGAAATGCCTTCCATTAACAAAGGTTACAGTATCGGGGTTGTACTGGTCGATTAAGTTCTTGTTAAATTGATATAAAGCAAGATGCCTAATTGCCATGGCAATTAGCTGCCTTTTTAAAAAAGGCGTCAACTCAGGGTTAGTATTGCGAAGTTGGCTAATGACGGTTGACTTAACTGAACTTGCTAAAGTCGGGCGTGACGTTGCTAGTGTGTTTAGCGACTCAAGGTTCTGACTTTCATCAACTACTTTTTCGATATGTTCAACAATATCAGTTGGCACTTTTTGTTCTGACACATCAACAACATCTATTAGGTGAGGAAATTGTTTTTGTTTTTCCTCAATCAGCGCGTCTTGCGAATAGATGCATTTATTGCAGATATCTGCATCCCCTGAAAGGTTGCTTCTACATATTGAGCCAGTGCATTTAACCAACACACAGGATTTATTTTCTAATAAATCCTGTGTCAAGAGTTCATCGGTACAAGTAAAATGGTACCACCAGTTACCGTAATGAAGATAATGTATTTGCTTGCTCATAAGAAACCTCAAGATACGAGCCAGTCAGGTATGTAATATTGACCTGATGAATTTTTCTTCCATATATCGGTATTTCGATGTTGCTCCAGAATGTCAAAAAACTCTTCCTTTGTGTAACCTAAATAGTCACAAAAGTCTTTATAATAGTATTCGCCTAACGGACTTAGGTCGTGTTGTTTAACGAGATCAATAGCAGCATCACGAGATAATAAGCCCTTGCGTATGTCTTCGCTACAGTGGTCGGTTGCTCTGCCATAGCCGAACTTCAAAACTTTTATGTAATGATGAATACGATTTATTTTATCGTCGGTGTTTACGTAGTCACGAATGGTGCCTTCCAAGTTGGTTGCTAATTTCCTAAAGCCATGCTCCTGAGCAATTCTTAGGTGTTCAAGCGCATCCCAGCGATAAAAATAGCTCATAAATACAGCTTGAATATCTGACGCTTCATATTCTTCTGGAAAGGCGTACATCTTCAAGCTATCCAGTTCGATATTGTGATTTTGACTAATGAAAGAAGCACCGCGTTCCTGATTTTCACCATAGCGAGCATACCACTTCCTCGTCATATGCCTTCCATTTCCTGTATCACATTCGTTGGCGTAGTCCATGCTTTCACCAAGAAATACCAGCGGAATTTTCATTGCAATAGCGATATGTAAAGGAGCTGCGACTAACATGGCATGACTCATGAAATCTGGGTCACCATAATTTTCTAAACCGATTTTTATAAGCGCTTTGTGAAGCTTTTGTTCTGGTTTGAACGTAATAAGTGACGCTCCCATATTGGGAACTAAGTCTAAGTTATAACGTCCATTTTCTGTTTTGATACCGCATTCCACAGATACCGCGAGTACTCGTAGTCCGAATGACCTCATTCTGGCAACTTGTGCCAAGCTATCTTTACCACCACTTACTGGAACTAATACGTCATAGTTAGGAGCGTTTTTGGCTTTAATTTGTTCCACCAATTTTTTGAGTTGCTGTGCTCTTTCATTCCAATCTATTCCGTCTTCATGATTATTTTCTCGCGCATAGGCGTGACAAGCGCTACATACGCCTTCGTTATCAAATCTGAGATAAGGTTTGGTATCAGGTAAAAGACATTTAGTGCAGTAGCGCATAGTTACTTGGTCCTTTTAATTAGCAGGTGGTGAAATTCTGCAATAAGATTAACCCCATTTACGAGCAACCGCTCTCCGTCTTCTGTTTTTACTGTCCAGGTATCAGTGGGGTTTTTGCTTGGAGCACGGTCAAATGGAAGCGTAAACCGCTCGAAACGAAAATCTACTGCTTTGTCATTCAAATATTCAGAGATGCTGCGTATAGAATAACTGGTTAACCCAGATTCCCATCCATTGTCATTAGTTCTATTTCGATACAGAACTCTGGTGTCAACGTCATGTGTATTAAAGCGACCGAAAATAACAAGTATTCCATCAGGCGATAGCCAGTTTACCCAGCGTTCTAATGATGAAAAGGGTTCATCATACAAACTCAAAACGCCAGAAGCGATAATGATATCGAACTTGCAGTCGGGCTCGTATTCTTCTATCAAGCTTTTGACAACGTTACTGTTATTAATATCTTGTAAGTTAGTATTTGCTGCTTCTATTAAATCGTCAGCGATCTCTATGCCGATAAGTGCAGCCTCGGGATAAAGACTGTGTAAGCTTTTAAGCATTAGGCCATTTGAACAGCCGATATCTAGAATGTTTTGGGCATCAGACTTTTCAGACACTAACTTAGCAAGTGTGTCTTTTTGGTGATGTTTTAAATCTGTCTGAGCTAGATATGTGTTTATTTGAAAATTTTTTCTCACTGTAATGGTCCTGTTTAGTCACGCATGGCTACTTTAGTAGCTGGTACGCCGACGTTGATACTGTATGCTTCCAGTTCCTTTGTGACGACAGCTTTTGCGCCAACAATGGCTCCTTCGTTAATGGTTACGCCTGCTAAAACAGTTACATGGCTTCCAAGCCATACATCCTTTCCAATTTTTATATCAGCGTGGCCATAACCCTGCTTTCTAACTACTTCATTTTTCGACGTGTTATGATTTGACGTTTGGAAGTAGCAGTAACCTCCAATAAGGCAATCTTGGTCGATTGTTAAATGGGTTCCTGCATTAATTATAGTGCCCACTCCAATTGAACTATTTGGCTTTACGTGCAATACAGCTTGATTAGCCGCGAGCAGCCTGCAGTCCCTATCGATAACGCAGTTGTCGCCTATTATTATTTTCCCGTTTTCTCTATTCATAATGTCAATTCGACCAGCGATATTAACGTTATTGCCAATCGTTACATTGCTCCACGAACCGTTTATTCTGAATACCGGTGTTCTTTTGAAGGAAACATTGTGTCCAATAGATGCTCCCCGCATGATGAGGAAGTGCTTTAAAATCCAGCTTTTCAACATTATGAGCCAGCTTCCGAAGAGCAAATAAGCCATATTAGTTAACCTTTTACTGGAGCAAAGTTTTCGGGCATCAGAAAACTATGCTTTGGAACGTCGATTAGTAATTTATTGTTCGTTATAAAGTCAGCCTCTTTAGCTGAAACTCCTTGTTCATTTCTTAACCAAACAATGTCAGACGAACTAACGCTTTCTCCAGAGAACAGTGGCTTCGTAGTCATTGCCTTTCTTCTTATTGTTTCGGTAAAAGGCTGCTCACAAAGTTGGTTTTTTTTAACACCAGAACCCAGCAGCTCAGAAGCTATATTTATCTTTTCAACCATTTGCTTAAAGCTAATAGGGTCTGCAGCAAGCTGATGATCGCGAAAAGAAGAGTAGTTATTATCTATTGTAAAGTGCTTTTCGATAACACTTGCTCCAAGAATGGCTGAGTAGACGCAAGCTTCAGTGCCAATAGTATGGTCGGAATACCCAATTGTATTCTCTGGGAATGCGTGTTTAAGCGTATTGATAGCTGCTAAATTTGCTTGTTCATGTGGCACTGGGTAACTTGTAACGCAGTGAAGAAATGCGAGCTGGTCTAATGAAATGTCGTTTTCCCATTGTTCAGAAAAGCGTTGATTAATATCCTTGATACTCTCTAAATCAATCATTCCTGTAGAGATAATTGTCGGCTTCTTAAAGCTTGCGACTAGATCCATCAGGGGGTAGAAGTCATTGTCTCCAGAGGCAATCTTAAAAATGGGTTGGATATCGTTCAAAAATAATGCACTCTCTAGGTCGAGTGGCGTAGAGAAAAAAATCAATCCAAGTGATTCACTAAGACTTGCTAGTTCTTCAAATTGCGCAAAAGACAATTGGAAACTTTTTAGTCGATCGAAACGGGCCTTATCTTTGCTATTAATAAATAATTCGGGTATGAAAGTTTGGAACTTTACAGCGTCTGCTCCAGACTCTTTCGCTAACATTACCATTTGTTTTGCTAAATCAAAGTTACCTTCATGATTGTTTCCAATCTCTGCAACAATAAGAGGTTTAGTATGATCGAAATTAAATTTTACCATCTTGCAAGACTACTCCAGATGTTTATGTAAGATGTAAGACGCTTGTCGCAGCTGAAATCCCAGTTTTTGGTACAGCATAATAGATGATAAGTTACCCAGTTGAGTGCCTACGTAACACCGATTATTGCTGTGAAATAGATTGTTAAACGCGAAAGCAATGAGACTTGAAGCAACACCTGAACCTCGATAGTTGCTTTTTACCATTATTAGGTCGATAACCATTTCATTATTCTTGGAAATAACCAGCAAGAAGCCGGTGATTTCGCCTTTGTTCCTTGAAACTAATAGGTAGTCACCGCGCTCCCCAGAAAAGAAATTGCTAACCCATAATGCCTTAATATCACTCGCTATTCTGTTCTCAATATTAGGGTCCCTATGAAATCTATTTTGTTCAAAGCCTGAAAAAGCCAACTTGTACAACGCGTCTCTATCTGATCCAGTAGCGTGACTCACATCGTGTGTACAATTCGGTAATTTTGCGCCAGAAGTAAGTTCAAACTGAACGTTGCAATCGACAACAAAAAAACCATTTTTTTGCAAATAATTGAGTTGCTCTGAATTTTCTGTACTGACTTTTGCACAAAACACACAGGGACGTACAGACGTGTTTGTGACATTTTCTAGTTTGTAGTCACCCTCAAACTCCAAATTAAACACATCTTTTTGAAGGATACTCGATAACCAGATATCTTTGTCAGGAACACACTTTGCAACCATTTATTTACACCTGAAAAAGGTGCTGATTCTTCGAAAAAAACTCTTTGTACCAACCGATGTATCTTACAAAACCTTTTTCAATAGGATGCTCAGGTCGGTAGCCCAACAAGTCCTTGGCTTTCTCAATACTCAACGTTCCTCTCTCCGGCATTAAGTTGTCTCGCGCATTGTGGTGAATTGAGATATCGGGATAGTGGGCTTTGACGATCTCAGCCAATTGGTTGATACTTCGGCCGGAGCCATAAGTTAGGTTGAATATCTCATTCCTAGACGAAGGTTGTGTGATGCATAGCATAATGCCATTAACCAAGTCTTGGATATATGTGAAATCTAAGGCATCTGTACCATCGCCATTGATGGTAAGATTTACGCCATTAAGTGCATTCTCTATAAATGCCTGGCCTACCCGTCGGCTCACGCAGCGTTCACCATAGAGTGCCGAAGGTCTTACAATGGTGTATGGAAGCCCGAATACTTGATTATAGCCAATGACTAGTTTCTCAGCGCCATACTTCAGTGCGCCATAAATGCCAAGCGGTTGACAAGCTCTGTCCTCCGCAACAGCTTCACCATCAAAATTGCCGTAAACCATAGAAGAAGAGAAATATATAACGTGTGTCCCTTTATCCTTGACAGCATCTAAAACATTTTCAAGCGTTCGCATACTGTGATCGAATGTCGAGAATGGATCTTTGTTGGAACGGTTCGCATGGGCAACCGCTGCAAGGTGAATCACAACATCGGGCTTAATTGAATTCAGAGTGTGGCATACAACGTGATAATCACGTGCGTCGATGATGTGCAGCGGTATATCAGATTGTCTTAGAAGGCTAAGTCTCTCGTTCAATACATTGATATATAGTTCTGAATTAGGATTACTAGAGTAGCCACTAGTGTAGAAACCGATATGGTTAACCTGTAAACCGTCTACAACATGTGGTACGGCTCCAAACTCCTTTAGTTTGAGCGCAAGGTTATGTCCAATAAAGCCAGCACCTCCAATCAACGCTACGCGTTTGCCGGCTAGTTTCGAGAAATCATAGTTCATTTTAGCTTCCTTATGATCTTTGTAAGGCTATCTCCAATGAATAGCATATCTTCGGTATTCAAGTGTGGACCAACTGGGAGCGCTATCGTTCTATCACTGATAGATGCCGCGTTCTTAAACTGCCTCTGATCGTAGCCATATTTGTTGCGATAGTAACTGATACGAGGGACCGGATGGGGGTAATAGATGCTGCTACCAATTTCAATATCACTCAATTGTTTCATGATAGTTGGGCGATGGGCTTGAATAGATTCGTCAAGTAGTATTGATAAGCAATAATGACTGCTCTCGAAGCGTTCGTCGTTGGGTTGCGGTAAAACTGTGAGTCCGCCTACATCGTGAAGTTGTGACGATAAGGCCTCAAAGTTTTCTTTGCGCTGGTGCAAAAAGTCGGGAAGCTTCTTTATTTGTTCTATACCTAACGCAGCGTGCAATTCGCTCATACGATAATTAAATCCTAATTCTGGCGCATCGTATATTCCAGGAATTGCTCTTTCAGTGTGATTACGGTCAACGCCAAACGCTTTCAGTAAGTTCAAACGGTCGGCCAATTTTTCATCCTTAAGTGTAATCATCCCACCCTCTGCTGTGGTTAGGTGCTTTACAGGGTAGAATGAGAACACCCCCGCATCACCATGCAAACCAGTGTGAATACCATCAAGTTTTGCACCCGGGGACAATGCACAATCTTCAACGACGAAAAGTCCATACTTCTTAGCAATAGGCATTATCTGAGACATATCAACGGGAACACCAAGATAGTGCACCACGGCTAGTGCTTTGGTATTTTTCGTTATTGCAGACTCAATTTTTTTAATATCAATGTTGCCAGAGCTTAGTTCGGCATCTACGAATACTGCCTTGGCACCTGTTAATTCAACGGCATGTGCCGTAGCAAGATGTGTTTGAGCGGGGACGATCACTTCATCCCCATCACCGAGACCCAAAGCAAAATAAAGTAGGTGCATACCGGCAGTACATGATGATACTGACACGCAGAAAGGTGCGCCAGTATAGTCTGCGTAGGCCTTTTCAAATTCTTTAGCCAGCGGCCCGTGCACTAAAATTGAGCCCTGCAGGACGCGGTCCACCGCCTCCCGTTCTGCTTCGTCTAGCATGGGGCGCCCAAATGGTATTCTCATTTACTTTCCTCTCAATGACTGCTTTTTATGACAGTAATTATTTAAATATCGGCATATTGAACCTGGACTTTAGCGCCAGTTTCCAAAGCTTGTTCTATAGCGAGTGCGACAGACATCGCATCTAATACTTGGCGACTATCAATTTGTTCTTCTTCACCATCAAGCAAGCTCTTTACGAAAGCTCTCAACAAGGCACCTTTGTGCCCACTTGCTTTAGAATTCAGAACGGATTGCTCGACACTGCTATTGCCCCTTCCTGAAAAATACGATGTACCTAACTGATTTTGAAAAAAAGTTTGTAAAGTGCCATATGCAGCAACTCGATGACAGTGAGGTGTGGCACTTCCGAAATTTGCGGTTACTTTGCCAATAACGTTAGATTCGAAGTGCAGCGTTGCCAAGATGAAGTCAGCGTGGCGAAATGTAGTTTGTTTCGTTACTATTTTGTTAGCAACAGCAGTGACGTAGCGTACTTTACTGTTTGATAGCCACATCAATAAATCTATCATATGTATTCCCCCACCTTGCATTACTGAGTAGAAGGGAATTTCACCTCGCCAACCGCTAAGTATTTTCTCTATGCGACCATAGTCATAGTCACCTTCTAAGTAATACAAATCACCTAGCTTTCCTTGAGTGATACGACTTTTAAGCTCTACAAATTGGTCGTAGGTTCTTAAAATAAGATTAGATCCGAGTTTACAGTGAGGCGCTGCTTTTAGCGCCGCAACGATACGATTAAACTCCAGTGAATTTTGACAAAGGGGCTTTTCGACAAATATATGCTTGTTATTTTCAAGTGCAGTCACAACCTGTTCAGCGTGTGCGTTATCGTAAGACGCTATAGAAACTACATCAATCTCTGGGTCTTTTAGAACTTGAAAAGCGTCAGATTCTACCCTTAGATGTGGGTAGCGTAACGCTAGCTTTTCTCTTTTCTGGATATCAGAGTCGCATATGGTAACAACCTTACAGCGGCTATCAGCTTCGTAGCCCGCGATATGCTGTTCACCAACCCCCATACCAATAATAGCGGCTCTTAACATTAATCTGTCTCTTGAATGTTTTCGACAAGCGCAAGACAACCTTTCCACCCAGGGATAATCCCATCGGTTTCATTGATGACCTGAGACACTTTTTTCATGTCTGCTTCAGAATCGACTGACATCTGAATATCATCGGCAGAACTGTCGGAATGAAAGTTTAAAATTTTAAACTGTGCGTGATTGCGATAAAAATAACGGGTCACGTGTTCTTGATCATCTAAATCAAAATGTGAAATATGCTTCTTCAGCGCACTCAACCGGATTACCTCGACTGATTGCCCTTTTGGAAAACTTCTCGGGAACACATTAGTAACTACGTCAAACTCACCGGTGCCGAACAAGCTTATAGCTCGGTTAACAAGGGTAGGGTCGATAAGCGGGCTATCACCGCATATTCTTACGATAGCAAAAGCATTTGCTTGTTTACCTAACTCGAGAAAACGTTGTGCTACAAAGTTAAGCGGCCCGCGAAAAATAGGAATATCATACTTTATACAATAGTCTGAGATAGGGTCGTCCGACCCCTCGTTAGACGTCGCTACGATAACATTATCACCTAGATCTGTTAGTTTAAGTTGATTTACCACCCAGGCCAACATCGGCTTTCCATGAATGTGCTGCAACATCTTGCCAGGAAGACGACTAGACGACATCCTAGCTTGTACTGCGATAATGATACAGGAATTGTTGTTTCTTATCATAGTATTTTGTTGATTTTAATGGCTTTTTACTATTAGATTCTGATAACGCCAGAGCTTAATGCTGATTGTTAGCTCACAACCATGATAGAAACTATTGGATTCTCGAATGACAAGAGCTCTCACGGTGAATTCGATAGATGCCACCGTCGTGGCAACGAATTTCGCCCACACTTTACTTTCGCTAGCTTCAACTAACATAATAGGGTAAGCATACTTTATACCATGTTTATCAAAGTAAACAGTCAAAAATGCGACGCTTTTATTATGGTAAAACGTCAAACTGAAGTACATAGCGCCATATGCCATGGGATAGCAACTATAGAGGTTATCGCGAGGATAAGGACTATGAAGTACAATTGATGTAAGGCATTGCGATTCAATTACGTTACATCTACATTCAAATTTACTTAAAATATGAAAGTATGAAGTTCATCTAAATACAAATATATGTCCAATTAGCTGATTATTAAACTGTTTAAGATCTTCTTGGGCTGATTCCACAAAAGAAGTAGTGATAACTACAACACTTTGTTTATTGAAGACTATATTTGAATATACTGGATAGTGTAGGACATTCGAAATTTTTGCATTTCTGTCAAAAAAGCAGGCAATTTGGATATCGTTTTTATCACACAGTGCGGCGAATCGTTCACCTAAGCTACCAGCGCCGATAGCAACGATCTCATACGACTCAGATAGTTGATGTAATAACTCGAATTTAGACGTGTCTCGTTGACCTATTATGTGCTTTCTTGAGTTTTCATATTTAGTAATTAGTCTATTTATTCTTCGTTGAATGTTTTGGATTTCCTCAACAATTGATGTAGGAACGGCTATTTCAGTATCATGTTGGAGTGTTAGCTCGTGCACTCTACTTATTGATGGGTTCTTCTTTTGCAGATACCTCATGCCTTCAACTTGTTTTTTTCTTTTTTCCAAAAGCGATGCTTCCGATGATGCATAGTCATGTGTGAGCAATGCGTGAGGAATATATATAAACTTCGTTACATCGGGATATTTTTTGTAAAGGCGACTAGCGATGTCTAAACCGCCATGCCCAAACTTTATATCATCGTCCCACCCATCTACCTCTAGAAATGGTCTTCGTTTAAATGCACAATTTCCCTCTAGATTCGGTATTGAAGAGACTACTTTTGGACCGAGATAGTAATGATTTTGTGCGTTGTTGATATTATTGTTATTTACAGGTAAGCATATTCCTCTTGTCGACACTACTTCTGGCATTTCGTCATGAATATTGAAGTGGCTTGATGCTAAATAAGGATCGCTTACTCCATCATCTTCGAGAAATAAGATAATGTTGGCTCTGCTAAACATAGCACCAATGTTTCTTGATAAATATGCACCTGTATTTGTGTTTAAGCAGATATAGATATCAGAATAATCGCGACACCAGCTTAAGGATTCGCCAGCGCCATTATTTACAAAAATGATTTCCTTTCTTACATTTTCCTGTCTCACTATTGAGTCAAGCGCAGTCCTCAATGCAGGGTTGTCTTTCCATGAGATTACTACAATAGAAACTTCAAGTTCTTCCGCTGTTTTATCTTTAAGAAAGGCGCTTTCAAAAAATGCGTCATATTTGTCGTACTTTTGATGCCAATTTGCTTTTTCAATGAATGGCAAAATATCGTATATCGTGTGAAAACCTTGTGTTGTTTCGGCAAGACTAATATCACTCATAATTTAAACCTTTCTGGAGTCAAAGCTTTTTAAGATTTTTGAGTAGGCTTCTTGATAGTGCTTTGTAATTTTTCTTTGATCGAAAACCTGCAATGCTCGGCTTCTGCATTTCGATGCAATTTCATGCTCGTCTTGGTTTAATACCCATTCAATGCCTTTTGCAAATTCGTCAGTATTGTATGGTGTCACAAGCACTCCTGTTTCCTGATGAACAATAATTTCAGATGGTCCGCCAACATCAAATGCCACCGTAGGAGTGCCACATGCCATGGCTTCTGTAATGGTTTTGCCAAATACTTCTTCACGGGAAGCAAAGGCAACGACTCTGGCATGAGCGTATATTTTACTCAAAGCCCGATCATCGTCTAAGAAGTCATAAGTGCCTACTTCAATGTTCGCAGGAAAACAGGCCAACGCTGCGCGACTATTTCGTCCAACTATGGTGAGGGATAAATTAGGAAGAGAGACTTTCTTTATTGCCTCTACGAAGAGGTCAAACCCTTTTCTTGTATTTTCAATATTTGCAGCAATAAATAGAATATTGTTACTTCTTTTTGGTGCTATGTTAAACAAATCAGTATCAACACCGTTATTAATGAGTTTGATTTCGTTGTTGCTTAGAACCGAACTGGCTTTAGCGGTATCTCTGATCCATTTGCTAATGGCACTGAAATGAAAATGATAATCAGGTGTCGATAACAATTTCTTTTTTAATTGATGAGAGAAAGTCGACCAATCACTTTTTTTATCGCTACCTAAAAGATGACAAGCCCCACATTCATTTTCAAACTTCTTGCAATTATCACTGTAGTTACATACCCCAGTAAAAAACCACATATCTCTTAATGTAATTAATTTGGGTTTCGGTAATTCAGCTAAGTCACTCAGATTAGAAAAGCCAAGACCAATAAAATGAATATGAATAATATCAGCCCATGCTAAGTAAGGACCGAAACTGTTAGGAATGATTGCTTTTGTACCTGTACAAATAAAACCTGCTTTACGGTCTGGATGCCGCTTTATGATTTCCACTTCCTTTTCTTTTTCTTTGTGATACCAGTCACACTGTAAAACGCCTTCCTTGCTCTCCTTTCCTAGCATCAAGATCCGAGAATTAATTCCAGATGTTAGCAATGAGCGATGTAGTTCATATGCCGCTTTTACTGCACCAACACCAATTTCTCCTGCTGCAACATGTAATACATTGATGTTCTGTGTGGTAGCGCTACTCACATTGATACTCCCAGTGCTTTAAAGCATACTCTTTGCTATTCGAAACACAAATGTGTACTGAAATTTCTATTGCCAAAAACGTAATCCTTATTCATTGATACTGCTGTTTCCCATTTGAATGAAAAGGATGCCTCTATATTTTCTGCGCTGAAAACATGGCAGGCTTTTATCTCGATATTTAATATATCGACGTGTTACGGGAATTGTTGATATCGACGTATGAGATTTTTTTCGAGTAGGTCTATCCAGAGTGTGCCGCAGCGTTGAATCAATTTACTAACATTTGTTAGTTACATATTGACTTTAAAATAGAAACAAAATCGATACTTACCTTTTCTATTGTTTCAAATGATAACTCGGGGTAAAGAGGTAACGTAATAGCCTGTTGATAATAGCGTTCGGCATTAGTGAAATCACCCCGTCGAAACCCAATATTCTGATAATAGGGCTGTAAATGGATAGGAATGTAATGAACATGCGCAAATATGCCATTATCTCGCAATGCAGTCACAAGTAATGAGTGTTGCTTGGAAGTCAGTGAGTCTACCCTGACAACATAGAGATGGTAGCTGCTATAGCAAGCACCATTTTGATGTAAAGGTAAAATATTTTCGTAGTTCGAAAAAACGTCGTTGTACTTTTCTGCCAGTTTATTTCGTCTTGCAACAATCTTTTCTAGCTTCTTTAACTGACTTAATCCAAGCGCTGCCTCTACGTCCGTCATTCGATAGTTAAAGCCCAAGGCCACTTGTTGGTAATACCAAGGCCCATGGCTATCTTCGGTCATCCGGGCAGGGTCATTCGTTATACCGTGACTTCGTAGCATGCGCATTTTATCGGCAAGCGACGGGTCATTAGTCATTGCCATGCCGCCTTCCATGGTGGTAATAATTTTCACCGGGTGAAAACTAAACACGCATATATCAGAGTATTCACAGCTACCGACTAAATTATTTTGATATTTTGCACCAACAGCATGTGATGCATCTTCGATAACATAGAAACCATACCGATTGGAGAGTGCCCTGATTTGAGCCATGTCACAAGATTGCCCCGCAAAATGCACGGGGATGACTACTTTGGGTAAACGGTCGTTCGCTTGAGCGTTTTCTAACTTATGTTTTAGTGCGTCGACACACATGTTGCCAGTTTTCAAATCAATGTCGACAAAGTCGATATCTGCGCCACAGTAAAGCGCACAGTTTGATGAGGCAACAAATGAGTTAGGCGAAGTCCACACGCAGTCACCTGGGCCTACATCAAGAGCAAGGCATGCGAGATGAAGGGCCGATGTTGCGCTATTAACAGCAACGCCATACTTTGCGTTGCAATAATCTGCAAGTGCATTTTCAAACTTAGGGACCGCCGGACCCTGCGTCAACCAATCCGATTTCAGCGTTTCTAATACTGCTTCAATATCGCTATCATCAAGGTGCTGACGGCCATAAGGAATCACTTTTTCGCTTCCTCATTAAACTGTTTGATTTGTTCTAGACTTAAAAATTCAGCGTTGGTATCTGATACATATTCAAACCCTGAATCTACAGGCTTTCCTTGTTCGTTTAGTGCATTTGAGGTGAAATTGTTGCTTCTGTGGAAAAACTTTATAGCAGGTGCAATCACGAAATGGTCGTCGAATTCAAAGGTGTGCAGTGACATATCACCAGGGCACATCATCTCATGAAGCTTTTCACCAGGGCGAATACCAACATAGTTAATTGGCGTGTTAGGTGCCATTGCCTTTGCTAAGTCGACTATGCGAATTGATGGTATTTTCGGAACAAATATTTCGCCACCAAGCATGCGTTCAAAGTTCTTTAAGACAAAGTCTACGCCTTGCTGCAACGTTATCCAAAAGCGCGTCATATCTTTATGTGTAACTGGAATATGATCGCTACCTTCAGCAATAAGTTTATTGAAAAACGGCACTACCGAACCTCGAGAGCCTACTACATTGCCGTATCGAACAACTGAAAAACGCGATGCGCCCGCGCCAACGATATTGTTTGCAGCAACAAAAAGTTTGTCTGAGGCTAATTTGGTTGCGCCATAAAGATTGACAGGGTTTGCAGCTTTGTCAGTAGAAAGCGCGATAACCTTTTCTACGTTATTATCAATCGCAGCATTAATAACATTTTCTGCACCATCGATATTTGTACGTATGCACTCTGTAGGGTTGTACTCGGCAGCAGGGA
>CAYVST010000058.1:20573-22471 GCA_964454185.1 uncultured Alteromonas sp. | reverse complement strand
CTTCTACTATCAAGAAATTGATTGATCAAATACCCATTTGCCGCATGAACTTCTACGCCATCGAAGCCCGCTGCTTTCGCGTTGATAGCGGCTTTTTTATAGTCTGCAACAGTGCGCTTGATATCGTCTTGTGTCATTGCTCTGGGGACTTCATATTCCTTCTTGCCTTTAGGCGTATGAATTTCATCACCCTCAATTTTTATGGCAGACGCCGATAGTGGCAAGGCACCATCATGAAAGTCGCTGTGCGATGCACGCCCTGTATGCCATAGTTGCAGCACCATTTTTCCGCCGGCTTCATGAACACGGCTAACCACTGAACGCCAGCCTTCCACCATGGCATCAGTGTAGATACCGGGTGATTCAACCCAGCCATTGCCTTCTTCAGAGATTGAGGTTGCTTCTGAAATGATAAGGCCTGCTTCTGCTCGCTGAACATAGTGATCGCCAATTATCTTATTGGGGACGCGGTCAGGCCCTGCGCGGCCTCGTGTTAGTGGAGCAAGTACCATACGGTTTTTCAACGTATGGCCTGCCCAATCGAAGGGTTTAAAAAGTACGGAATCTGTCATTGGTTATCCTGTCTCTGTCATTTTTTAATGTAAATGTGATTACAGAGATAGCTTCAACTTGGATTGATTCAAGCGGCATTTTTAGCGCGTTTTGATATGAAAAAGCGCAACTTAATCTAGCAAAGGGGCTTGAGAGTAAGATTACTTCTTGAAAAGTGCGCCTAGTACGGTCGCTCGAGACGCTCCCGTTACCTCAGGGACATTACCATTTATGTTGTTTAGGTAGGCAAAAGCCAGCCACGCAAAGGCAGCACCTTCAACGTGCTGAGGGTGAATACCCAATGAATAGGCATCATCAACCGAAAAATTAGGGAGCTTCTTTTTTAAAGCTGACATTAAGGCCTGATTGAAAGCGCCGCCACCACATACAATCACCTCAACGGTCGTGTCTGCTTCAAGGCTGTCTTCAACGTACTTTTTAACGTCACTAGCAATAGTGGTTGCGGTGAGCGCAAGTAATGTGGCTTGCACATTTTCAGGCGTCAGATTTGTGTGTGAACCCGCATCAGGTAAATTCCATGTGTTTGATTTCAGTAATTCAATCTTTTGGTTAAGCCAATCAAGATTAAAATACTCTCTCCCTGTGCTTTTAGGCGCAGGTAGTGTGAAATACTTGTCTGATAGCAATGTGTTTAACAACGCTTCTTGTGCGACTCCAGAGGCAGCCCACTGTCCATTTTCATCAAAGCGCTGGTTTAAGTGCTGTGATATCCACTTGTCCATTAGTGTATTGCCAGGTCCGGTATCAAAGCCTCGCACTGGTTGTGAGGTGTTTTTGGGCGGCAAAAGTGACACATTGGCGATACCACCGATGTTAACCAATACACGCTGATTAGTCTGGTGTGCAAACACCGCGTTATGGTAAGCCGGCACTAGCGGGGCACCTTGACCTCCCAAGGCAATGTCTTTACGCCTAAAGTCTGCCACTACATCAATACCTGTTAGCACCGCGATGGTATTGGGGTCGCCAATCTGACACGTAAAGCCGCGCATTAGCTCACTACTGAAGAGTGAAGAACTAGCCATACCTTTCGGGTAATGGCGCACTGTTTGGCCATGAGAGCCAATAGCAGTAATGTCGCTTGCTTTTAGTTTAGCTTTTTCAAGCAACTCGTTTACGGCTTTCGCGAATGTTTCAGCCACGAGTCTGTCAGCAATAGCAAGATTATTTAGCTCATCATCACTTTTGCGGCAAAGTGCATTAAGCGCATCTAATAATGGTTGAGCGTAGTCGACGGAAGTGGCAGCAAGAGTGGAGCAGTTAGTAGTAGTTATTTCGCAAAGGACGGCATCGACGCCGTCCATGCTGGTGCCTGACATCAGGCC
>CAYVST010000058.1:0-20473 GCA_964454185.1 uncultured Alteromonas sp. | reverse complement strand
TTATTTCGCAAAGGACGGCATCGACGCCGTCCATGCTGGTGCCTGACATCAGGCCTATGTATTTAGCCATTATGCATGCTATTTCATAGCCAGCATAATACGCTTGTTGTTATCAAGCTGAACTTGACGAAGGCTTGCTATTTCCATAAACCTTTCACGCTCTTCTTTGGCGATAGGTAGCGCTTTTGGCAGCTCTACGGTGCGCGGGTTTCGGTGAACACCGTCAACTAAGAATTCGTAATGTAAATGCGCGCCGGTAACCATACCGGTGCTGCCTAAGTAGCCAATGGTTTGACCTTGTTTTACCGTTTCACCGACTTTCACCGCGCGCTTTTTAAAATGAAGGTATTTGGTTGTGTACTTTTCACCGTGCTGAATGAAAACATGGTGTCCGTTGTACTTGTCGTAAGCGGCTTTAATAACCTTACCATCACCCGCGGCCATTACGGGTGTGCCTACTGCAGCCACATAATCAGCTCCGCGGTGTGCTTTCCAGCGTTTTTGGACAGGGTGAAAACGCGCTTTGGTAAAGTTTGAACTCACATATCTGAAGTTAACGGGAGCACGCAAAAAGCTCTTGCGCATACTTCGTCCGTCTGGGGTGTAATAGGTGCCGTCTTCATGCAGAATAGCGCTAAATTCTTCACCTTGGTTAGTGAATTCAGCGGCGACGATATCGCCATAGCCAACAAACTCACCATCAATATATTGTTCTTCAAATACCACATTGAATGTGTCGCCATCACGTATTTCCATGGCAAAATCGATATCCCAACCAAAAATGCCGGCAAGGTTCATAATTTGATTGCTGGTAAGGCCTGCATCAACGGCGGCATTCCAGAAGCTAGAGTTGATTTCGCCTTGGGCAAAGTTATAGCGAATATCCACATCCCGTTTTTCGATATCAGCGGTTAACGTTGTTCCGCTCTCGTCTGAGTTGGGACGTACAAATAGGGTTTCAGTTGAAGACAGCTTGTATTTGAGTTCACCAAACCCACCTTCGCTATTGGCTTTAAACGACAGCTCATCTCCAGGCAGTAATGTTACCAATGTTTTTGCAAGTTCACCGGCTTGCGTAACGTTGTAAACATCGCGCGATGTAAAGCCTGCCCGCTTAAAAAGCTTTGCTAGCGTATCTCCGCGGCGCACTTTGTAGGTTTGCCAGCTAGACTCTTCTTCACCAGTGAAAACATCGGTTGATGGCGTGATATGAAGCTCAACGGGATAACGAATTCCCGCGTCGAGAATGTGGGCCTCTTGATGCCGGCTTGCTTCTACCGGCTCAGACGGCAAAAGAATAAGCCCACCTAAAAACAGGCTAGCAACCGCCAACCCGGTTCTATGCTGCTTAGGTAATTTTTTGAATAGATTTAACGCCTTAGAGGCGCCTACTGTCTTTCTCATACTACTGCCCACTTGAGAAACGTTATGTGCACAACACTATTTCACATACGTTGCTTAAAAATGCAACTTTTCTCGTTATAAATTTTCGCAAATTGTTACACCCAAAAACTCTTAGATAGACTGTCATTGAACACGAGCGAGTAGGGGGAAGGGCTGGAGCAAACCCTCCACCGCATGGATGCGGTGGCGGAGCGCCCATGGATGGGTTTACCGCGTGTTTGCGTAAGCCCTTCCCCCTGCTCGCTCAATGTCAGCCGATCTACCCAAAGCCTTTGGGTTTAACAACATGACGCATTGTAATCCGGTTTTTGACGCCAAAACCTTTTAATGGTTCCCGTGTACGCGTAAAATGCCGCCCAAACTGAATTTAGTCTTATCAAAGAGTGTGACTTACAAATGAAAGATTGGCAAACAGCGTTGGCTGAGATTAAACGGGGCGTTGACGAAATACTCCCCGAAGAGGATTTAATTGAAAAACTTAAATCCGGTAAAACCCTTACAATTAAGGCGGGGTTTGATCCAACAGCACCTGATCTTCACCTTGGTCACACTGTACTTATTAATAAGCTGCGTACTTTTCAGCAGTTGGGCCATAAGGTTGTATTTCTTATTGGCGATTTTACTGGTCTTATTGGCGATCCTACAGGTAAAAACGTAACGCGCAAGCCTCTTAGCAAAGAACAAGTTCTAGAGAATGCAAAAACGTATCAAGAGCAGGTGTTCAAAGTTCTTGATAAAGAAAAAACAGAAATCCGTTTTAACTCTGAGTGGATGGACGAGTTGGGCGCTGCTGGCATGATCAAACTGGCGGCCAGCCAAACGGTAGCACGTATGCTAGAGCGTGATGACTTTAAAAAGCGCTATAGCAATGGACAGCCTATCGCTATTCACGAGTTCTTATACCCACTAGTACAGGGCTGGGATTCAGTGGCACTTGAAGCTGATGTGGAGCTTGGCGGTACTGACCAGCGCTTCAACCTTCTTATGGGCCGTGAACTGCAAAAGGACCAAGGACTAACGCAGCAATCTATCGTTATGGTCCCATTGCTTGAGGGTCTTGATGGCGTTCAAAAAATGTCTAAGTCGCTTAACAATTACATTGGTATTACTGATGCGCCAAACGATATGTTTGGCAAAGTGATGTCAATTTCTGATGACCTAATGTGGCGCTACTATGATCTTCTTAGCTTCCGCCCGCTTGAGGAAATTGCTGACCTTAAAGCGCGTGTTGCTAATGGCGAAAACCCTCGCGATATTAAAATTTTGCTAGCCAAAGAAATTATCGCACGCTTCCACGACGAAGCAGCTGCAGAAGGTGCGCACCAGGACTTTATTCAGCGTTTCCAGAAAAATGCGATCCCAGATGATATGCCAGAAGTTGAAATTGCCCTTGGCGATGAAGGCATTGCCATTGGTAACCTTCTAAAGGAAGCCAAACTAGTGGGTTCTACGTCAGATGCAATGCGTATGATCAAGCAAGGCGCGGTTAAAATTAATGGCGAAAAAGTAGAGGATACGCGCTTAGTCATTTCTGAAAAAGGCGAGAATGTCTATCAGGTTGGTAAACGTAAGTTTGCGCGCATTACGTTAGCATAAACGAAACGCTAGCTTGCTCTCAGCGATGCGAATACCAAACTAATTTGCAAAGCCCATCTTTTCGATGGGCTTTTTTGTGCGCGATATTGCGCTAGGTCTAGAGCTCTAAGAGCGTTTCGAAACCACCGTAGATAAGGCGTTTTCCGTCAAAGGGCATAGGGTTTTCGTCGCCCTGCATTCGCGGGTCTTCCATAACCTTTTTCCACGCTTCATCGCGCACTTCTTTTGACGGCCAAAAGGCGATGGAAAATACCACGGTTTCATTTTCTTTGGCTTGAACGGCCTTTAAAAACGACGTGACTTCACCATCGGGAACATCATCACCCCATGCCTCCAGTATTTTTAGGGCGCCATATTCTTTAAAAATAGCCCCGGCCATTTTTGCATGCTCAACGTACATTTCTTTATTTTCATTGGGAACGGCAACAGCAAATCCATCGATATATGACATAGTGAAGCTCCTTGTAGGGAGTGGGTAAAAAAGTGGCTTATATTTTTTTGTGAAGGCGGTTGCACAACGTAAGGCCGTAAACACCCACCTCTTTTCATAGATTAGCCTAAAATTTAAGCGCTCACTAGAACATGTTAAGGTTGTAGTTGACTCTATCGCTCGGCAAATTTGGCCCATTGATAAAGCCCCCGCAATGCCATTCTTCTAAACGTGGCAAACGGAAAGGTCGGTAAGGCTGATTGATATAAAGGAAGTGACAAATCTATATCGTCTTTTCCTGTATTGAGCATCCGCTGTGCCAAGCGCATTCCTGCGTGTGCGGCAAATGAAACGCCCAAACCGCAATAACCCATGGCATAACCTAACGAGCTGTTGTGCGCTTTGTTCACAAAAATTCTTGGCATATCGTCAAACGAAACACTTACCCAGCCGCTCCAAAAGTGCGTCATGGCAATACCTGTTAATGCCGGAAAGCTCTTTGTCATAGCCTTGTACAAGCGACGCTTTTCGGTGGGGCTCGCTCCGTGTTTGCCCAATACTGCGCCTCTACCACCAAAAAGAAGACGGCCATCTGGCAATACGCGATAGTAGTATTTCATCATACGTGTATCCATAAAGCTCATTGGCGAATTCAGCCCAGTATCAGCGCGCTGCTGAGCGGTAAGGGGAGCGGTAACTAAAATGCTGGACTGCACAGGGAACTGCTTGTTATCTACGGCAGAGTGAAACTGTTTTGGTGTATAAGCGTTACTGGCAATCAACAGGTTTTTAGCCATTATGGTTCCATTCGGTGTCGCAACTTTATAGCCTGATGTTTCTCCTTGCGCGTTTAGCGCAGGCGTTCCGTAGCATAGCTGCGCACCAAGTTCTCTTGCTGTCTTCGCATATTCATCGGCGAGTCTCAATGGATGTAAACATGCGCCGTCCACTTTGACGCCACCATAGGTGTGCTTTATCGCAAACTCATTCTCAATGTCACGTTGGCTGAGTATTGTACTCGACACGCCAAAGCGCTCTTTCTGAGTATGTGCCGCGTCGTACAGACGCTTTGCGTGTTTTGCACTGTGTGCAAGTTTGAAGTAAGGACCCTCGCGCCATTCAACTTGCATGTTGTAACGGCTAATACGTGTTTTGAGTAATGCTACGGCTCCATCAAATTCGCCCTGCATACCCTTCGCGGTTTCCTGACCCCATTTGGCTTCAATGGCACTAAGTGATAAACGGCCACTGCCAGATAATACGAAGCCGCCATTTCGTCCCGCGCAGCCATATCCTACTGAGTGCGCATCGATGAGCAAAGGGCGCTTTCCTGCTTCCGCTAGCGTGATTGCTGCGGATAGCCCAGTGTAACCTCCGCCAATAATAAGATAGTCGGTTTTTGTATCACCCGATATGTCACCTAAACACGATGGGTAAGCGGTACAGGAATGTGTGCTGTGCCAATAGGTAGATGGCAATGGCTGTTCGTGGGTTATATGAGAAGATACAAGCGGGTCGTAATGCATAGTAGTAAAGCGTTGGCGCATTGAGATAACTAAAAGCGCAACAGCATTTCGGCCCCTTCACACTCACAATAGCCATCACATACCGGACAGTCGTAACCTTCATGAATAGAAATGTAGCGCCATTTGTTCGGATGCTTTTTGATAAGTTCACCGCCGTTTTTCGTAAAATACTTAAAGGCGCTATTACTAGGGCTAGCTAGCCAGATATGGGCAAGCCCTGCTTGAGCGCCTTGTGCAATGGCCCGGTCAACGGATTTCTTTAACAACGCGCTCCCAATGCCCATACCTTGCATATTCGGCGATACCGTATTGCATTTGAAGTAACACACGCGATTAACATCGAGCTGCCACAAGGTAGGGCTACACCATTTGTCTATTTGCCATTGGCTATGAGCAAAGGTCAGTCTAAATCCCACAACCTCACGCTTGTGTAACGCTACCCAACTTGCATTGATGTTGTTATGAAAGCTCTTGAGATAGTAGTCGTTAATCAGCTCATCGGTGAGGTAATTGTCACCATGTACGGCATTGCCTAATTCGATGACACCGTCGAAATGTTCCTTGGCCAGCTGTGCGTAATCAATGTGGGTAGAGGTTTGCATAATAGAGACTTTACTATGGGTATTAAGGCTAAAAGTGAAGTGCGTTTTCTACTGAATATGTTCGAGGCGCGTTTTTTGCGTCTTCTTTGTGCTTTTGCCACTATGGTGAGCTTGCTTCATGCCATCTAAGTGAACATCAAGCGCTTCAACAGAAATAAGGATTTCTCGTACCGACATCCACAGTGAATATAACAGCGAGACTAAACTAGCCGCAAAGACCCAGTTGCCAACCTGCTGGTAGGTTAGATAGATAGCAAGCATCGATACCACGCACAAGAAAAAGCTTCCCACACCGGCAATCTGCATGCGCTTAATAAGCTGTATACGCAAACGCAGGTTTTTAATCTGTGCTAGGGTGTTGTCATCGCGCTCTTCTTTAGAAAAGTTTCTTATGATAGTGGCTAGCGTGAGAAAGCGGTTAGTATAGGCCAGCAATAACAACGAAATGGCAGGAAACAACATGGCAGGCGTAGCGATATCAATTTTCATGACGACGAATTAGTAGGAAAAGTAAAAGAAAAGTCTATCACAGCATGAAATAATGCACACAAGATTAACGCAGATGCGCACAAGACGCGGTAACACTACATACTATCGACAGACATACCCGATGCACTCCAACCAAGCATATCGCCTTCAAGATGCATAACTTCCGAAAAATCCAGTTCTTCGAGTACTTTCATCGCAAGTTTAGCGCGACGTCCTGAACGACAATAAATGATGATAGGCTTGTCTTTGTGGCCTTCGAGTTCACTGACGTATTCATTAATGTTCTCGTGGGGCATATTAACGGCACCAGGAATGTGGCCTTTAGCAAACTCCTGAGGAGATCGAACGTCAATGAGAAGCCAATCGTTGGCGGCGACACGTTCAATAAGATAAGGCGATGCTGCAACAGATGCTTGTGACGTCGCCTTAGCTGTGCACTGAAGCGACACAAAAAGCACAACGCTTGCGATAACAAGGAAACCTGCAACAACGACTTTCATTACTTTTCTACTCTTGCCTTCTTTTCTATCTTCGACTTTAGTATAGCGCTTATGCGTTTTCGTTTATACCTTTACACAGTAATTTTAGTTCATTTATTAAGCGCAATGAAAAGCGACTTGTCACATCAGGGTTAACAACCAGTAGTGGCGCTTTCAAATGTCCACGATGCGTTTCCCAATATACCTCAAGTTCTTCTAACGAGGTTTTGCTTGCCGCTACTAACACGCTTGGCTGTCGTACCAGCACATCTTTTAGCGACACTTGGGGGTAATCAACAGGGCTATCTATAAATAGTGTTTGAGCGCCACAGACGTTAAGCAAGCGGTTTGCCCAGGCGTTTTTACCAACCGACATGAGAGGCGATGTCCACGAGTAGTAAAACACCGAAACAGGTGTGTCGTTGTAATATTCAGCACGAAGATGCTTAAGCGAATTAGAATAGCGCTCAATGAGTGGCTTTGCTGTCGCTTCAGTGTAAGTCATAGCGGCTAGGCGCATAAGTTCAGAAGGAATGTCCTCGAGCGTTGTAATTTTACTGCTAAATACATTTACACCGAAAGACCTCAGTTTTTGGATATCTTGAGGCTTATTGCCGCCGTTCCACGCAAGCACTAGGTCGGGCTGAAGTGCAAGAATAGCGGCAATGTCTGCGCCTTGATAATCAGCGACACTTGGCAAAAGTGTCGCTTCTTGAGGGTAGTCGCTGTAGTCACTCACTGCGACCAAGTGTTTCTCAAGCCCCAAACTATATACCCATTCAGTTAAGTGAGGTGCAAGACTCACAATCTTGAAGTCGTCCGCCAGTGTTGCCTTACTTACACTATTTATTGATAGGGGCTGGTGCACGCTAAGCTGTGCATTAACAAGTGGTGAACACCATAAAATAAGCGCTGTCACTATACTTAGTAAATAGGGTGTTTTCACATTCATCGTCTCATAAAGATTGACCGCACAAAGCACCGTGCTTTTTTAATCGTGTCATTGATATTTGTTATCGCGCAGTCAATAAGAGTGCTAAAGAAGAAAACGCACTCACTGCAACCATAGCGTACCATACGGTATTTCGCGCCTTAAGCATGTGAGAATACCGCACATCTGCATTGCCACCCACCCTTGGATAACGATATTTTTTATTAGCGTAAATCGCAGGACCACCGAGCTTAATGTCCAGTGCGCCACCAAACAGTGCAAGAAGCAATGAGGTTTTATCTTTAGCTGGCGATCGCTTACATGCTGATAAGGCGCGTATGGGATGACTTATCAACATCGTGATACCCGCACCAATAAATGCAGGTGGAATAACAAGCAGTGCAACTAATTTTCGCAAAGGTTGAGCAAAGTATTGCATGCCTGGTGTTCGATAATGCCATTGCCAAGACGTCAACAGCAATAATCGGTAAATTAACGCACCAATTGGGCCTGTAATGATGAAGTAGAAGAGCACGCCGCAATAGATATAAAGAAACTTTAACCATAGGGATTCAATAGCAGCTTTAGCAACGCCTATATCGGTTAGGTTGTCACATTGTCTTGCCGTCATGCTTGAAACCATTTCTCTTGCTAATGATTTCTTGTTTCTTCCTACACTGGATAGTACTTTTTTGAACTGTTGCCGCTGATACCCAAAATCAAGCAGTACCACCATAATCACGGCTTCGAAGAAAACGGGGTATTGTGCCATGTAGACAAGAATGGCAAGACTAATCACCAAAGGCGATAGCAACACAAGGGCTGCAAGGCCACCTGATATATAGTGTTGCGAAGGGCCAAAGTCACTGGAAGGTAGCACCTTTTTACCCATTTGTCGTACGAGGTAGCGCATAAAAGTAAGCGGGTGAATGCGCTCAGGCCATTGCCAAACAGCGTCGATAGCAATGGCCATCCATAGTACGAGTAGCGACGGGAATACTGGGTCGCTAAACATGGCGCTCATTTACTTTGCAAGGTTTGCAATCATAGCCATAACAAGTTGAGCAGAATGTTTGGCTGCAGTATCGAGGTATTCTTTGAAGCTAACTGAAGAGGTTTTACCCGCAATGTCAGACAACGAACGAATCACTAAAAATGGCGTGCCAAGCAAATGACAAGTTTGGCCGATGGCCGCCCCTTCCATTTCAACCGCCTTCATGTCAGGAAAATTAGTACGTAGCGCTGCAACAGCGTCATCACTGCCGATAAATGCATCACCTGTACAAATTAGGCCGGTGGTTGATTGCAAGCTAGTGATGCCATTTGCGGCATTGCTGGCTGCTGCCATAAGTGTTTCGTCACAACGATAATCCTCAGGCATACCTGCACATTGGCCCAATTTATAGCCAAAGTGCGTAAGATCTACATCATGATGTATAACGTGACTGGCAATCACCAAATCGCCAATATCGAGATTTTTGTCGAAGCCGCCAGCAGAGCCAGTATTGACTACCGCATCAGGTGCATATTGTTCGATAAGTACCGCTGTGGCGATTCCCGCCGCTACTTTACCGATGCCGCATTTTACTAGTACGACTTCCATGCCATTAAGCATTCCTTCAAAGAAGGTGAGGTGCTTCCATTGTGTTTCTTTCAGATCGTTCAATGAAGCTTTTAGCAATGCGACTTCTTCGTCCATTGCGCCTAAGATACCAATTTTATTCATAATGCTACCGATAGGTTTAGAGATGCGTTTTACGCGAATGGCTTAATTGTATAAGGAATAAGAAAAAACTGACAGAAAAATGCCTTTGTTACCGCTATTTCGAGAGTAAGAAAATAGCAAAGCAACAAAGGCTAGGGGAAGCGATAGGCTGTCTTTGTTTATGCCGCCGCCGGACGACTTGAGCGAATTGGGCGAGTTGGGCGCTTAGGAGGCTCTGGATTGTGTGTGGGCAACTGCGCCATTTTTTGCTGTAGGCGACGATACGGAATAAGTTTGTTTTCTAGACATTCCCTAATATCATCAACACTGTAGCCCGATTTAACCTTTATGCGAGCATGAGGAAGCCCTGCTGCATCAAGTGCGCCAGTAACAAACCAGTCTTTCTGAGATTTGTATCCCTCTTTGCCTTGGCTATGCACTAAGTCGATGGCGAGCACTGGGCTCATATCATTTTTATCCACTAGGACAAAGTCGAGCTGCCTGCTAGAAGCGCGACTCACGGCTTGGCTTGCGGTTTTCTTGTTTGTTGTGTTACGAACAGACACTAAGTCATTTAATCTAACACGACAGATAATTCTAAACTCTCTGCCCATCGCTTGTTCTATAAGATTCAAGAATGAATGCTCAACGGGCGTAAACAATTGAGGCTTCCTTCTGAAAGGAAATGCTACGCCGCCATCTGACAATTTTATGGCACCAAGAGCGACGACAATAAGTAACATCATCAAAATAATTGCCAATTCCATCGTAATCCTCGCAAATTTCAGTCATCAATGGCGTCAGAAAAATGACGCTTTGAGTAAACCAAGGGGTTGATACTGATTTTTGCAAAGCCAATGCCAGTTTTGCCTGCCACGAGGGAATGAGTAGAGATTACGCTAAGAAAGAGCTGGGGTAGTTTTTTTGGTATTGATTTTAAAGGGGTTTTGTTTCGCTATTTTGATGGCGTAACGAGTATGTCAACCTGCGAACCTGCATTATCGGGAGAGACAACAATACGCGTATGGTTGGCGTCTGATGTAAGCAATGTGCGTTGATTTATTGGCGGATGCATTGTTAATGACGACATGGCGTCTTGGTAAAAGGCGATAACGTCCTGCGGTTGTTGCTTTGTGTAATACACCATGGCCGCTGGTACTTGTGTTTCAAACTGTTGACACTGCGTAGCGTCGTTTGTGATGGATACGCTGTGAAACACACTGGGGCATGACACCGTGTCTGGCTGCGTCAATCCAGCCTTAGCACCGAACGCAAAAATTAGACTACAGGCCACTGTTACACGAAATACAGTGCGGCAGGCATTTTGTGCAGTATGGTGCTCATTCATAACGGGTTTCTCAGATTAACAGCGTAGTAATGAAATAGTAGAGCTGAACGGAAGCCACTGCAACAACGAGTAGCCAATAAATGCCTAAATATTAGCCTGTTTTAGGTATGTGGTTTTTATACAAGGTATTAAGCCTACGCGCGTTTTTGAGTAAATCATAATGACGTTTGTTTAAAACGTTTAGAAAGCACAAATTATTTTTGGTTTACAACCTTTAAACAAATAGGCGCGACTAACCTGATACTGACTATGAAAAACGCTTAGTTGTTCATGCTGAAAATCATCAATTGGAAGATTTAGCGAGAACACTCTTGGCATTTCAACAAAACCCTCGAACCTCACAAATCAATTTAGAGAGCTTAATCAATGATCTTGGCTATCAATTAATAAACCAATTTCCACAAGCATCACTCAAATTGTTTGAGCTCAACACATTGAGCTATCCCGAATCAGCGAATGCATATGACAGATACGCTGAAGTACTATATCAAGCAGGACAATACGGTAAATCGAAAGTTAACTATAAGAAAACCTTCGATATAGACCCATCGTTTGCTCACATACCAGAACGCATTGAGGAAATTGGTACAAAATTATAAAAGCCAAAGACTCGTCGTGTAAGAAATCGAGCGGCGTTAATTGGGCTCGTATTGCACGTATGGTGCATAGGCGAGCCCATTATTACAGCGCTGCAATTCTATTTTTTATACGCTCTCTTCTGTGGGCGTCCTTTTCAGTTTTTAGAATATTTTCTAAGATTATCTGCTGTGCTCGGCTCAACGCGACGTTAGATGCAACCTCTACGTCTGGAATAACGCCCACGTCAGCCCAATTGTTTTGAGTTATAGGATTTGTTCCACGCCCCGTAGGTAGAAATAGACTAAAGTGTGGAGTAAGTTGAACCATATCCCCTGAATGTGCAGCACCACCCGAAGGTTCGCCGACAATGGTGGCACGATTTAAATGCTTCATTGTATAGCTGAAGTCTTCCCCTGCGGAAAAGGTGTGCTTGTCGACTAAGATATAAACATCCTTATCAGGAGCGTACCTTTTGCCTTCCACGTAGTCCGCGCTCCAGTGCTGTTCTGTTGTATTATTTTTGCGCTTGTACATGTTCAATAGATGAGTTCTCTGCTCGAAAAAATAGCTTGCGAACAAAGACACGGTTTGCTCCTCGCCACCAAAATTGCCTCGCAAATCTATAATCAAGCTATCTGTGTTTGCGAGTAAATCCATAGTGGCTGCCAGGAGAGGGCCGACGTCTTGGGTTGGGCCAAAAGCACTTAAGTGAAAATAGCCGATATTAAATGGAAGACGTTCTACTCTTTCAAAGCCAAAATTGTGCGCGCGCCACATTGAAAGTTCAAACTCTTGTTCTTTTTTCAATAATTCAGGAGCAGGTTTTAGAGGCATTGGCTGTGGGCTGTATTCTACAACTAAGTGTTTGCCTTTCGACCACTTCTGCAACGTTTCTGTTAGCGCTTTGGCAAAAGCTTCATGTCCGTCACTGTTGGTTAGCTGCAACTCTTTTGACATCGAGATCAATCGGTTTGCAAATTCCTCTCCTTTTTCTGGAAAGACATACCCATTCCTTAATTCTGTGGCTATATGCTGTATCACGAGTGTCTCAGAAACTTCGACCTGTTCAACAGTATTTTGAGCTGCCTGGCTTGCATAACAAACACCGCCTATCGCAAAAAAAGCGAGTGTAAGCCAGGGACGTATTAACTTGTTTTTATGAAGGGAGGGCGTTATTGCTTTGGTATTTTCTTTAAACATTTTACATTTCTCTCTAATGTATTATCTAGGCTGTTCGAGTGACGCCTTTGTGTAAACATTGAAGTCAATGTAGAGAATCAATATCGCTATATTATTAGTAGATTGTCACTTTTTATTCACTTATCCTAAAAAGAAAACGACACCAAATAATCCATTGAAACCACTTCTCAAATTCCAGTCCGTCCTATCCTTCATTTTTTATCTCATTCTCACGGTGGCAGCTATTCAAACCGTGAATTTTATTGGTGTTTTGATACACGGACTCGACTTTCTCAACTGGTGGCCACTACAACGCTCTCGCCTGTTGAGTCTTGGCGGCATACCTGATTCTATTTTGTCCGCCCATACGTCTGGCCTGTCGATCGATATCTTTATTCCAGGATTAGATAGTATTCTTAAGACACACTGGTTAACTCGTACCGGTCTGTCTCTTATAACCGTCTACTTGTTCTTGGCTATTTTGGCAACTTTCAAGCGTATGTTGCACACTGTAAGCGTGCAGCAACCCTTTGATTTTAAGAATATTAGACGAGTTCAGATAATTATTCTGCTGGTGTTAATTGAAATGGTAGGGCTTGACTACTGGCGAACCGAAAGTATGAAGCCATTGAAACAATTAATCGAGTCAATGCCGCAACCTATAGTGGGTACTGATAGCAGTTACCAAAATGCAGACGCTTACGGTTACATTCTGTTGCTTTTACTTTTCACTTTGCTGTCTATCTTTCGCCGTGGGCTGATTCTATATCAAGAACAAAGGGTCATTGAAGAGCGGTTGTTTCACAAAAAAAAGCTAGAAGCTTTGGGAACTCTAGCTAATGGCGTTGGCCATGATTTCAACAATATTTTGACTTCAATTGTCGGTTATGCCGAAATCGCAAAATCAGAAAGTGAGCCCGAAAAAGTACGTTTCGCTATAGAACGATTACTTGACTCGGCAAATAGGGCCAAGGGTTTAACACAGCAAATTCGAATTATCGGTGGTAAGGGTGCTCATAGAGAGCATGAAGAAATAGTCGACCTATCTAAAGAGCTCGACGAGTTGTTGATGTCTATTGAACCAACGATTCCAGATACCATTGCAATAAAAAAAGTATTTGATTGTAAGAAGCAATTTGCTGTCAAACTGGATCCCACCAAGCTCTACCAGGTGTTACTCAATCTGACGACCAATGCCATTCAAGCAATGGAGAATACCGGCGGTAAAATGACGTTTTTAATTGATGATGAAAGTGTTGAAGACTGCAAAGGATACTGCTTATCTATTGAAGATACTGGATGCGGTATGACAAAGGATGTCCAAGTAAATATTTTTGAGCCCTACTTTACTACTCGTAACCATTCAGGCGGCACAGGTTTGGGCTTGGCGTTGTCCCGAAGCATTATTGAAGGGTATGGCGGACGTTTGCTGGTTGAGAGTGAAAAGGGGAGAGGTAGTATTTTTAGTGTTTGGTTACCAGCATATTCTGAGAAGGAAACCAGGTAAGTTTTGGTTCTTTTGCTTATACAGACAACTGATAACCCACTCCCGAGGCAGTCTCAAGGTAGCGCCCTGCATCACCTAGCTTTTTCCTCAGCTTATATATCTGATTGTCTATTGCCCGATCAGCAATGTAATAATTATCACCTTTGCAGTACGTGATGATCTCGTCACGAGAAAACACTTTATTGGGTGATGACATTAGCATCTGCAAAATATCAAATTCCATTTTCTGTAGTTTGATTGCCTGACCTGCCGCATACACTTGTCTAGCGTCTCTATTCAATGTTAACTCAGCAATGGTGATACTATTTTGAGTAGTGGGGGCGGCTAAGTGACTTCGTCTTAAATTCGCCTTTATTCGAGCTACAAGTACTCTGGGGTTGAAGGGCTTTGCAATGAAGTCGTCTGCAAAATGATTTAAGCTTTTCTCAATGTCACTGATATCGGTTTGGTCGGTTAACATGATGATCAAAGGCATCTGAGAGACTTGCGTATTTAATACTTCGCAAAATTGATAGCCATTCATACCGGGCAACGCAATATCAAGTAGGATTAAGTCTGGCAGTTCTTTTTGACATACCAATAATGCCTCTTCAGCGCTTGTTGTTGCTTTTGCTTGGTAGTCTTCTTTTTGTAAGATGTACAGCAACATGTCTTGGATCGATTGGTCGTCTTCAACAATTAAAATGTTGTTCATCACGGCTTGTTTTTCATTGCGATTCATATCGATAACATAAATTAAAAGGCAATGTGTGTCTATTATTGCCACTGCATAATAATGATAGCGCGTACACTTTGCTGTTTGTAAATCGGACAGCGAACACCGGACTCACTGAGCATAGCGGAGACAAGAATGCGATTTGTACGGAGTTGATTGTGTTCCACGTAGCCACAAAAAAGCCCAGTAACAGTATACTGGGCTTTTTAAAGATGAAAGTATCAATCAGTAAGTACGTATCGGCGCACTAAACGCCAATATAGTCCATAATCCCTTCTGCAGCTTTACGGCCTTCATCAATAGCGGTTACAACCAAGTCACTGCCACGCACCATATCGCCACCTGCAAATACTTGGGGGTGTGATGTTTGGAAAGCAAATTTACCTGCAGACGGTGCACGCACTCGGCCTTTTTCATCAAGCATAATGCCAAAATCAGCAAACCATGGAGCAGGGCTGGGCTGGAAGCCAAACGCAATAATCACCGCGTCTGCTTCAAGTACATGCTCTGAGCCTTCTACTTCCACAGGACGTCGACGTCCGTTTGCATCAGGCGGCCCCATTTCAGTTTTTACTAATTTAACGCCACAGGCTTTACCATTTTCATCAACAGCAATATCGAGTGGCTGCAAATTAAACTTAAACTCGACGCCTTCCTCTTTCGCGTTCACCACTTCACGGCGAGAGCCAGGCATACTTTCTTCGTCTCGACGGTATGCACAAGTTACTTGAGCTGCGCCTTGACGAATAGATGTTCTTACGCAATCCATGGTGGTATCACCACCACCCAGAACAACAACGCGCTTGCCTTTCATATCAATGTAATCGGCGGGGTCTTTTTCAAGGCCCATAACACGATTGGTGTTTGCGACAAGGAAAGGTAACGCTTCGTGCACACCTTCTACCTGTTCGTTATCAAACCCACCTTGCATTGCTTTGTAAGTTCCCATACCGAGGAACACGGCATCATACTTGTCGAGCAAGTCTTGGAATTGAATATCCTTACCAATTTCAGTATTCAGTACAAATTCAATACCCATTTCGGTAAAGATTTGACGGCGTAGCTTTATGACGTCTTTTTCAAGTTTGAATGACGGGATACCAAAAGTCAGTAGGCCGCCAATTTCTTCATACTTGTCGTAAACAACGGGTTTTACACCGTTGCGAACAAGAATGTCAGCACATGCCAGGCCTGCAGGACCTGCACCCACAATAGCCACTTTCTTATCGGTCCAAACGACATCTGACATGTCAGGGCGCCAGCCCATTTTAAATGCGGTATCGGTAATGTATTTTTCAATACTACCGATGGTAACCGCACCAAAATCATCATTTAACGTACAAGCACCTTCACACAGTCGGTCTTGTGGACAAACGCGGCCGCACACTTCAGGCAAACTGTTGGTCTTATGTGAAAGCTCCGCAGCTTCTAAAATGCGTCCCTCATTGGCAAGGCTTAACCATTGCGGAATGTAGTTGTGAACTGGACACTTCCACTCGCAATATGGGTTACCGCAGTCCAAGCAACGGTCTGCTTGGCCTTCGGTTTGAGACTGGCTCAGCGGTTGATAAATTTCCGCGAATTCTTGTTTACGTACCATAATCGGCTTTTTCGGCGGATCGATACGTTCAACATCGACAAATTGATATACGTTCTTTGCCATAAACTAAATCCTCCTACTGGGCCTGAATACGTAATTCAGCACTTGAACGACTGATGTGACCAAGTAAGTTCTTCACATCGCTGGTTTTAGGTTTAATCAGTTTGAAGCGTTTTAAGGTGTCGGCAAAGTTTGTCAATAATGACAACGAGTGCTCACTGCCTGTTTCTTCATAATGTTGATTAATCAAACCACGTAAGTGTTCAGCAAGAATCGCTTTGTCTTCAATGGACATAACATCCACAAGTTCAGCATTTACACGGTTATCAAGGTCACCGTTATCATCCATAAGATAGGCGAAACCACCTGTCATACCGGCGCCAAAGTTAACGCCCACTGAACCAAGTACAGCAACAATACCGCCTGTCATATATTCACAGCCGTTGTCACCGATGCCTTCTACCACAGCGATGGCACCAGAGTTACGCACACCAAAACGTTCACCTGCTCGGCCTGCCGCAAACAGCTTACCGCCCGTTGCGCCATAAAGGCACGTGTTGCCCATGATGGCACTGTCGTGTGCGTCAAAATGAACATTGCGCGGTGGGTGAATGACCAACTTACCACCTGTCATGCCTTTACCAACGTAGTCATTTGCGTCACCTTCAAGGTGCATGTGCAAACCACCTGCATTCCACACGCCAAAACTTTGGCCAGCAGTACCGGTAAGCTCTACTTTAATTGGCGTATCTTCAAAGTCATGGTTGCCGTGGTGTTTAGCTATTTCACCTGACAACAGAGCACCTACTGAACGGTCAGTGTTGCGCACTGCATACTTCAGTGTTGTCGACTGACTGTTGGCTACTGCTTGTTTACCGTCTTTGAGCATTTGCGCATTCAATTCGCCCTTATCAATAGGCGCATTGGTTGTTTCTGAACAGAACAAACGCGTGTGCTCGCCAGCTTGAGGCTGAACTAGCAGTGGTGCTAAGTCTAAGCGATTTTGCTTCGCGGTTATGCCATCGAGCACTTTAAGTAATTCGGTACGACCTACTAGGTCGTCAAATTTCCTAATACCCATGGATGCCATTAATTCGCGTACCTCTTGTGCAATGAACTTAAAGTAATTCATTACCATGTCAGGTAAACCGATGAAGTGATCATCGCGAAGCTTTTGATCTTGTGTTGCCACACCGGTTGCGCAATTGTTTAAGTGACAAATACGTAAATACTTACAACCAAGTGCCACCATGGGGCCCGTACCAAAACCAAAGCTCTCAGCACCTAAAATACCGGCTTTCACTACGTCTAGACCCGTTTTCAAACCGCCATCGGTTTGCACGCGAACTTTGTGACGAAGGCCATTTTCAATAAGCGCTTGTTGTGTTTCAGACAAGCCAAGTTCAAATGGACTACCTGCATATTTTACAGAGGTCAGCGGGCTGGCACCGGTACCACCGTCGTAACCAGATACGGTAATAAGGTCGGCATAAGCCTTTGCTACGCCCGTTGCGATGGTGCCAACACCTGGCTCTGAAACCAGTTTCACAGAGATTAGCGCCGTAGGGTTAACCTGCTTTAAGTCAAAAATTAGCTGAGCTAAATCTTCGATTGAATAAATATCGTGATGCGGCGGTGGTGAAATAAGGGTTACACCAGGCACTGAGAAACGCAGCTGTGCGATGTATTTATTCACTTTATCGCCTGGTAGCTGGCCACCTTCGCCGGGCTTAGCGCCTTGGGCAACTTTTATTTGAATAACACTAGCGTTAACCAAATAATGTGGCGTCACGCCAAATCGACCCGATGCTACCTGCTTAATTTTAGAGTTTTTCTCGGTGCCGAAACGAGAAGGATGCTCGCCACCTTCACCCGAGTTAGATTGACCGCCTAAGCGATTCATAGCTATGGCTAGTGCTTCATGCGCTTCAGGGCTCAACGCACCAATTGACATGGCCGCGGTGTCAAAACGCGGAAATAGATTTTCAGCCGCTTCCACTTCGCTAACATCAATAGGTTCGCAATCTGGATTCAGCGCAAGCAGGTCACGAATGTGCGCAGGGGCACGTTCATTGACGAGTTTTGCGTACTCTTGGTAATCACTGTACTGACCTGAAACAACAGCGGTTTGCAGTGTTTTTACCACATCAGGGTTGTAGGCATGGTATTCACCACCGTGCACGTACTTAAGCAAGCCACCGTGATCAACAGACTTACGTTTCAACCATGCGATGCGGTTGAGGTTAACTAAGTCTTGTTGGAAGTCGTCAAAGCCAGCGCCTTGGATGCGCGAGGTAACGCCATTAAAGCAAAGCTGCATTACTTCGTTGTTGATACCGATGGCCTCAAACAATTTAGAGCTTCTGTAGCTTGCAATGGTACTAATACCCATTTTTGACATAATCTTATACAAGCCTTTGTTGATACCCTTACGGTAGTTCAACGTGGCTTGCATTGGAGTAATATCAAGTTCACCTTTCTCGCAAAGCTGCTCAATAGTTTCATAAGCAAGGAAAGGGTAAATCGCGGTAGCACCCAAACCGATAAGTACCGCAAAGTGGTGTGGATCGCGCGCACTAGCCGTTTCAACAACAATGTTCGCATCACAGCGCAGTGATTTCTCAACCAAGCGACGCTGCACGGCACCAACGGCCATAGCCGCAGGGATCACCAAACGGTTTTGTTTGATATTTCTATCAGACAAGATCACAAACGCGGCGCGCTTGTTCTTCACCAGCATTTCAACTTCATTACACACGCGTTCAATCGCTTTTTTAAGCCCTTCTTGCGGTGCGTATTGCAGTTCAACAATTTCAGAGTAATAGTTTTCTGGGTTGAATTCGCGAAGTTGTTTAAGGTCGGTGTACATCAATACGGGAGAATCAAACAGTACGCGATCAGCGTAGCCAGATGTCTCACTGAACACGTTTTGCTCTCGACCAATACATGTCGCTAGCGACATAACGTGATTTTCACGCAATGGGTCGATAGGCGGGTTCGTGACCTGTGCAAATTGCTGTCTGAAATAGTCATAAACCGTACGCTGACGCGATGACATAACTGCCATTGGCGTGTCGTCACCCATTGAACCAACCGCTTCCTGTCCATCTTTCGCCAGTACTTTTACTACTTGCTGAATTTCTTCATAGCTGTAGGCATGAAGCTTGTGATAGACCGCCATAGCGTCATCATCAAACACGCGCTTGCCAATGAGTGATGCATCTAATTGTTCGATAGGCGTAAGGCGACGGATGTGCTTGTCTAGCCACTCTTTATATGGATGGCGCTCTTTCAAGTCGTCATCAATTTCGTTCGAGCGCCAGATTTTGCCTGTATAAGTATCGACAGCAAGCATCTCACCTGGTCCAACTCGACCTTTTTCAATAACGTCTGCCTGCTCGTAGTCCCAAATACCAACTTCTGACGCAAGCGTAATAAAGCCGTTCTTGGTGATGACATAACGCGCTGGACGCAAACCATTTCGGTCAAGGTTACACGCTACATGGCGGCCGTTAGTCAATACAATACCAGCTGGACCATCCCAAGGCTCCATGTGCATAGAGTTAAACTCATAGAAGGCACGTAGGTCGTCATCCATCGTCTTGTTGTTTTGATATGCTGGTGGCACAAGCAAGCGCATAGCACGGAATAAGTCCATGCCGCCCGCCAGAAACAGCTCAAGCATGTTGTCCAACGAAGACGAGTCTGAACCTTCGGTGTTTACAAAAGGCGCAGCGTCTTTCAAATCTGGGATAAGTGGCGTTGCAAATTTTGCAGCCCGTGCCATTGCCCAATCTCGGTTCCCTTTAATGGTGTTTATTTCACCATTGTGTGCAAGGAAGCGGAAAGGTTGTGCTAGAGGCCATCGGGGTAACGTGTTTGTCGAGAAGCGTTGATGGAAAACACATATTGCGCTTTGCAGTCGCTCATCGGCTAAATCATGGTAGAAGGCTGGTAAGTCTTTTGGCATTACCAAGCCTTTATAGATAGTCACAAGGCCTGATAAGCAAGCAACGTAAAAATCTGGGTCATTCTCGAGACGCTTTTCAGCGCGTCGACGAATCATATAAAGTCGACGCTCAAGATCGCGTTTACGCCAGCCTGCTGGCGCATTAACGAATACTTGTTCGATCTGCGGTACACCTGTAAGTGCAAGCTCACCAAGTACAGAGTGGTCGACGGGCACTTCACGCCAGCCCACTACCGACAAGGTTTCTTTTTCTAGTTCTTCATTAAGTACTTCGCGCGCGGCTTGCGCAAGTACAGGGTCCTGACTCAAAAAAATCATGCCCACACCGTACTTTTTGCTGAGTTTCCAGCCATTTTCGTCGGCGATTGCATGGAAGAACGCATCCGGTTTTTGCAGTAGTAAACCACAGCCAT
>CAYVST010000057.1:0-22621 GCA_964454185.1 uncultured Alteromonas sp. | reverse complement strand
TATTAGACGCTGAGTAACATCAACTATTTCAAAAAACTTCATTGCATTCTTGCCTACTTTTTAAAATGGGTACTACGCTTATTATCACTACCAAAGTTAGACAAAAGTATAGTTTTTAGCATTCGTGGCTTAACGCACGACATTGTCTTTTTTATATAAGGTGGTCACGAGTCTTCGCTGAGATGCAAATTAGAAAGCACGGTTGAAGATGCGTCGTCTTAAAGAAGACTACAAATAAAAGGAGGTAAGGCATTAGGGAAGTCGTTCGCGCTGTATTTTTGATTGCTGTAAGAGTGGATGTACTTGGGTTAGGTACAGCACTAGAAAGCCTATATTTTTCTTTTTATTCAGCTAAACACAGCAAGTGCCCCGTCAGAGCGCATCCCAATTTAAGCCCTCATGCCTTTACTTATTTTTCAAGAATACGAGAAAAAGCTAGTCGCCAAAACAAATACGGCCATGACCCCAAAAGACACACTGTCAATAAATACCTGGGTTTGGCTTTGTTCTAGGCGTTTAACAAGGAAATAGCTGTTGCGACTTAAAGCAACGTGAGGAGAAGTGAGCATATGAGCAAACACATTTTAGTGGTTGATGATTCTGTGTCGATTCGTCAAATGGTGGAATTGACGCTGAAAAGCGCGGGTTACAGCATCACCACAGCGCAGGATGGACAAGATGCCTTAGATAAGTGCCAAGGGCAAAGCTTTGATTTTGTTTTGACCGATCAAAACATGCCACGGATGGATGGTTTGACGTTAGTGAAAAGTCTTCGCGGATTAGGTAGCTATGCACGCACGCCCATTGTCATGTTAACCACTGAAGCTAGTGATGACATGAAAGCTAAAGGTAAAGCTGCCGGAGCGACTGGTTGGATGGTAAAACCCTTTGACCCCAATAAGTTATTGGACGTTACAAAACGTGTGTTGGGTTAGCTACACCAATGTTTAATACAATCTGGAAATATTCAATATGAGCATCGATATTGAGCAATTTCACAGTGTGTTCTTTGAGGAAAGTGAAGAGCACCTTGATGACATGGAGCAGCTGTTAATGGGGCTTGACGTAGTCAGCCCTGATCCAGAAGCGCTAAACAGTATATTTCGCGCGGCGCATTCCATAAAAGGTGGCAGTGGAATCTTCGGGTTTGATGCTCTAATGAACCTAACTCATGTAATGGAAAACCTGTTAGATAAGGCGCGAAACGCCGAACTCAATGTTACCACTGACATTGTCAATGTGCTGCTTGAAACCCTTGATGTCTTGAAAGCAACACTTGAAGCCTATCGCCATCAAACTGCAGTACCTGGAGGCGACATTGCGAAACGAATGGTGGTACTTAACGCCGCAATCGACAGTAACGCAGCCCGTCTTGGAGAACCACAAAATACAACCACCAGTGAAGACGATGGTTTTGGTTTTTTTGATGATGGCATTGCCGAAAATCAAACTACCAATCAACACCAAGCTATGGTTAATGATGAAAATGTAGAACCTGATGATGACTTTGGATTTTTTGATGAACAAGTGATACCAGCGCAAAGTAAACACGAGCAGGCTCATGATGATGGTTTTGGCTTTTTCGATGATGCCCAATTGCCAGAACAATCAGAAAATACGGCGCGTTCTCAATCACACATGGACGAAAGGGAAGAAGAAAGCTCAGAAAATGTCATGTCAAATAAGCCAAGCCCTATGGCGCCAAAGGGTAAGAACGAAAACGAGCAATCTGTAAAGAAAGTCACTTCGAGAGAGTCGGTTTCTATTCGGGTCGACACCACAAAGATTGATGCCATGGTCAACCTTGTGGGTGAACTCGTGATTACCCAGTCGATGTTATCAATGATTGGTCATGACGTTGATGGGCAAATTGGAGAACGATTACAGCTAGCTATTGACGAACTTCAACGAAATACCCGTGAAATACAAGAATCTGTGATGTCGATGCGCATGCTTCCGCTAACCGCTACGTTCAATCGGTTTCCGCGTTTAGTGCGTGACTTGGCCACTAAACTGAACAAGAAAGTGGAGCTTGTTCTGCAAGGCGGCAGCACAGAAATAGACAAGAGTTTGATTGAGAAACTGGTTGACCCACTTACTCATCTTGTTCGAAATAGCATTGACCACGGTATTGAAAGCGTTAGTGCTCGTAGTGCTGCCGGAAAGCCAGAGCAAGGCACAGTAATTCTGAGTGCTGAGCAAAAAGGTGGCAGTATTATTATTGGTATTATTGATGACGGGGGCGGCCTTCATCGCGACAAAATTTTAGAGAAAGCCCGTAAAAAAGGTATGAATGTATCTGACGACATGCCAGATGCAGCGGTATGGCAGCTAATTTTTCAGCCCGGCTTTTCGACAGCTGATGCGATTACAGATGTATCAGGGCGCGGCGTTGGGATGGATGTGGTACGGCGTAATATAGAGTCAATCGGGGGGCGCATAGATATCGAATCAAGCGCAGGTGAGGGCTCGGCGTTCTTTATTCACCTACCTCTTACTCTTGCCATTGTAGATGGCATGTGTGTCTCTGTTGGCAATCAAATTTTTGTTATTCCTTTACTAAACATTGTTGAGTCGTTTCAACCCCAAGCCCATCAGCTTAAAACGTTGGGGAATGACACCGTACTTTACGTGCGAGACCAATATTGGCCGCTTGTGCCGCTTTACGACTTTATGGACGTAGACGGCGCTGAAAAGTGCGCTACGCAAGGCATTGTAGTACTACTCGAAAGTAGCAAGAAACGCTTTGGTATTTTGGTCGACGCTCTAGTTGGCCAACAACAAGTGGTCATCAAAAGTCTAGAGCTGCATTACCGGAAGGTTGCGGGGATTGCAGGCGCTACCATTATGGGCGACGGCAAAGTTGCACTGATAATCGATGCCGACTCTATTGCTACTACCTACACATCAAGTCAATTAGAGGAGTTGCTTACATGAGTCAATCTTCGCTACAACAAGCAGTGACCGGTGGACAAGACAAAGAATACCTCAGCTTTGTGCTTGGAGACGAGCACTATGCCCTCGACATTACTACCGTAAAGGAAATAAGAGGCTATGAGCCAGTCACCAAAATAGCTAATGCGCCAGCCTTTATTAAGGGCGTGATTAATTTGCGCGGCGATATTGTCCCTATTGTTGATTTGCGCATTAAGTTTAACGTGGGCGAGGCTACGTATAACGACTTCACCATTGTGATAATGCTCAATATAAAGCAACGCATTGTTGGTATTGTGGTTGACGGTGTCTCGGATGTTATTCGTCTTGAAGAAGAGCAAGTTCTACCTCCTCCAGAATTTGGTGTGGCCTTTGACAGTCGTTTCTTACACGGCCTTGCCGATATTGATGAGCATATGGTTATTTTAGTTAATATCGAAAGCCTTATAACAAGTGACGAATTAGGCTTGGTTGCAAACGAAAATGCGGCAGTCGACTAGCCTTGCAATAACATTGCAGTAAAGCGTGTTTTAGCTATTGAGACACGGCTGATTAGGTGTTGTAATACGGCGGCTCGATGATGGGTAAAGTTGCTACAGAATGCTGTTGCTGTAGCCAATACTAAGGATAGGCCCCCGTTGAGTCTGTTAGAAAACCAAGACTGATAAGAACGTAAAAGCATTAGCAAGTTGTCTGTTTATACAATAATAAAACTAACAATGACTTGTGGGTTGATGTGATAAATACCTAACGGTTTTTTATTACAGCGTATATTTTGTAACACCCAACGCTCAGACATGGGCTGCTATATTTCTGATCAGACTTTAGGGCAATGCGTTGCCCAATTCTAACGGTACGAAACTAAACCCGGAATTATACGAGTAGTTGGGGACTCTTATGAAACAGCAAACGCTTATTGCACTATCAGCCTTAGTATTCTCTTCATCTGTACTGGCCAACGGCGGCTTCGAGCCAAACAAAAAGGAATGTGTAAACGTTGGCAAAGAAATCACACGCGTAAGCACAGAAATGGTTACTGCCAAATCAGGCCTTCAAAAAACGTGGTTAAAACGCCAATTGAGCGCATTGGAAACAAAGCGTAATTCTTGCGGAACGAAAGGCTTTAAATCTAACGTGCAGGAAGTTGCGAAACTCTAATTATATTGATATGCCATATAAAAAAGCCTTACTCATGTAAGGCTTTTTCGTTACTAATGGTGAAAAAGCCGATGCTATGCAACGGCTTGTAGTCATCACTAAGGTTATTAGAAGAACAAGTAAGATACGCTCAATCGCATACTGCGTGGCATGATAAAGCGGCCGTTTGGCGAATCAGGGTTACGTGGATCACCCTCGGTGATACCTTGTTCATCGGTTAAGTTGTCTACCGAGAACTGAATGCGAAGCGCATCAGTTGGCTCAAGCGTAACGCCTACATCTACCTTTTCGTAGCCATCAAGTACAACGGTATTTTCGTTGTTCCCAAAGCGATCATCTACGGCGGAAAGCGTACCGTAGACAGTGGCATACATATCGCCAATATCAAAGCCATAGCTAGGTGTTAAACGCACCTGCCAACCTGGCTGACGCTGGGCTTCATTGCCTTCATTGGTGGCGCTGGCGGTAATTTCAGTCTCTTGCAGCGTGGCGTTTACACTTACAGAGAAGCCAGAATCGTGACTATAGCGCCCGTCTAGTTCTACACCGTAGGCTTGGTTTGTCAAAATTTCCGCAGGTGCGCCAGGGCGTCGAACGAAGGTGTCGCCTTCTACTTCATTAGCAAACAACGTCGCGAAGAACTGAATGTCCTGGTTTATGAACTTATAGCCTAATTCACCTTGCGTTACTTGCTGAATAAGGTCGTTGCCACCTGTAAAGGCGCCGAAGTTGTCACGGAAGTCGTCAAAATACGGCATTTTGAAACCGCGGTTCATACGTGCAAATACACCGCTGTTGTCTGTTAGCGCATAGTTTGCACCAATGGTCCAAGATGTTTTGGTTTCATCGTACTCAACCGCTTTGGTGATAACGCCATCTAAGCCTTCATCTACTGAGTAAGCAACTTCATGATTTTCTCTACGCAGTCCTAGGTCAATACTTAGGTCTTCCGTAGCGTACCACGTTGTTGTTGCATATAGCGCGAACGTACTGGCATCGCCAACCGAATTAATATCGTAGTTCCAGTCGCACCCTTCGGCATCACTATTGCACTCAATACCATCGAGCAATTCACCACCTGGTACTAGTACGTGGTATGCAGTATTACCTAAGCTCCACCAGTCATTCGCTTTCGTTGTTGCAGTGTAAAGGCCAAATGAAGTATCAAAGTTGTCCCAATTCTTTGAAACAGCCAAATCATTGGTGAAAGATTCAATATCTTTCAGTACAACCCAACGGCCAATTTGCTGAATTGGTGTATCGCCTGCGTATTCAGTGCCTGTTACAGCACCTACCGCCGTTTCGCCATTGTCAGCTACAGCCGCAACCGTTGTGGCTGAACCATTTGGTACTAAACCAAAGGTGTTTGCGTTGCCTTTCGTTAGGTTAAAACGGTCAACCAAATGCCAGTCATTACCCAGTTCTAACTTCAAACTACCGCCGCTAACGTGGCCATCCCATCCTCGGCCTTCACCAAAATCGAAAGACTCAGACGTTGCGCCGTCTGGGCCATAAGCAATAGTAGCTTGACGATTCAGCGGTCCAATTTGCGTGTAGTTAGCATCAATACCAGGCACATTCAAAGGTGTAGGTAGGTACCAGGTTCCGCGATCGTCGGTTTGGCGCGTATATAAATTTAACTCACCTTTACTAAATTCTTTGGTGATGTTGATGGTAAATTGATTGCCTTTTTCAGAGTTAAAGCCGGCGTCGCGAATACCATCAGAGCTCTTAATGTAGCCGCCAATCATGTAATAAAGATCGTCGTCAAGCGCGCCACTGGCGACAACGTCAATACGGTTTAAACCAAAGTCAGATACCGTATATTTTGCAAGTGCTTCGCTAGATTCACCACCGCGCTTTAGGCGGAAGTTAGTGGTAAGACCCGGCTGGCCGTTGCTAACTACAGGGTTTGGACCGCCGCGTAATCCTTCTACCATTTCAATGGTTTCATCAATACGAAATAGTTGTGAATTTTCTAAGAACGACAGTGTTGGGGCTGGGTAAATAGGTGAACCTTCAAGTGCAATAGTGAGAAACGGCGCATCGCCACCTCCAGGAAAGCCCCTTACAAATACGTTTGCGCCAGATTCACCACCAGAGCTTTCTACCCATACGCCTGGAATGGCCTTAAACAAGTCTGCCGTTGATTTTGGCGCAAGTCTTTCAATGTCGCTTGCGTCAATATTAGTAACAGCAAAGCTAGCGTCTATTTTTCTGATCCCTGCACCACCTGGTGTACCACTTACAATGATAACTTCGGTATTGTCATCTGCTGATTGTGTGGTTTCTTGTTGCGCCATGGTGGGCTGCGTTAGTGCTACTGCTATTGCACTCGCCAGCATTCCTCTTGTAAACAACGTTTTCATGGTGTGTGCTCCCGAAAATGTTTTATTGCGTTGTTAACTGAATGCGTTAAACAGGTTTCAAAATTGTTATACGCATCGTGATTGGCAACAAAATAGATCTGTTTGCAAACGATTGCAAGAATAAAATGCAAACGATTGCAAATTTTTTGTTGGATTTGATTAACAAGGTTTTACGTACAGCTAATGTGGGTTATATTGAGACAGGCAGTGCAATGTAACCCTATGAACGTTGACAGCGCATAAATAAATAACAGTGAGAACACATAAATTGGCATCTGATACAAAACTGACGCTGGCCTCGTTAGCGGAACTAGCAGGCGTGTCGACCTCTACCGCTTCACGGGCATTGAAAGACAATCCGCTAATTAAAAAAGAAACGCGAGAAAAAATTCAGGCGCTAGCAAAAACGCATAACTTCAGTATTAATGCGGCTGCAAGCCGTTTGAGAACGCAGAAAACAAACGTTATTGCCGTTATTCTTAACCTTATCGATAACACTGAACAAAGCACAACCGACCCATTTCTTCTTAAGCTGGTGGGTGAGCTTAATCAAGCGCTTAATGCCAAAGGGTATGAGCTTTTGTTATCAAACTCTTTTATGGCCAGCGACGACTGGGCCAATTACTTTATTCGCAGTCAACGTGCCGATGGTATTTTGGTTATTGGTCAGGGTAAATCTACGCAAAAAATAGACTTAGCTGCACAAAGCGGCGTGCCCATTGTTGTTTGGGGAGACGCCAAAACACCTGCGCCATATCCCATTGTGGGGGGTGACAACTTTGAAGGGGGCTATCGAGCAACGCAGCATCTACTTAGCCAAGGTGCCAAGCGTATTTTGTTTTTAGGTGATCCCGAGCACGCTGAAATGCATGAACGTCACAAGGGATACGAGCAAGCGCACGATGACGTAGACTTACCAGTAGACCCGTCTTGTACTTGTGCAATCGATATAACGTCTAAAGCGGCATATCAGTGTATAAACGAGCGTATAAAAGCGAATGGCTTAGACTTCGATGGTATTGTTTGTGTTAGTGATATGGTTGCGCTTGGCGCGTTGAAAGCGTTGAAAGAGCGTTACGTTGGCATACCAAGCGATGTGGGTATTGTTGGCTACGACGATATTTCGTTGGCCGAATTAATGCACCCTTCTTTGACAACCATAAGACAGAACACGCAGCAAGCTGCCGAGCTAATGGTGGAGCAATTAATCAATCAGCTCAACAATATGCCCACTCATAGCCAAGTAGTTGAAACTACGCTAGTGACAAGGCGTTCAACTAAATAGCGACGAATCGCTGTGAAAAAACACAAAATGCAAACGTTTGCATTTTGTGTTTTATCCGTCTACACTCCAGCCTACATTAGTTAACAGAGTGTTTACACATGTCACGTTTGATGGTCATTGCTGCAATTGCAATTAGTTATTATGTCTTTGCCATATTGCTCAATAGTGTGGGCACAGTCATCTTGCAATCCATCAACAGCTTTGACATCAGTAAACCGCAGGCCAGCACCCTGGAGGGGTTTAAAGATCTCTCTATCGCCATTGTCTCTTTTTTGGTAGCCAGTTTTATTCCAAGAATGGGCTACAAAGTGGCCATGCTTATAGGCCTTGCCCTAGTGACCGTTGCTTGTGCTGCAACACCATCCATTGCCAGTTTTTGGTTTATTAAAGTGCTATTTGCATGCATTGGAACTGCATTTGCACTTGTTAAGGTCTCTGTTTACGCCATCATTGGGCAGCTTTCCTCTTCTACCAAAGCGCATTCGTCGTTAATGAATACGGTTGAAGGTATTTTCATGTTGGGTGTGTTGTCTGGTTATTGGGTGTTTGCAGGGTTTATCGACCCTACTAATGACGCGTCGTTATCATGGCTAAATGTGTATTACTTGCTTGCTGCATTGGTGGCGTTTACGTGTGTCATTGTCGCTATTGCACCTATTAAGAAAGTTGAGCAAGCGAGTGCAGCTAGCATGAGTCGCGAGTTCTTAAGCATGCTCAAACTTGCGTACAAGCCACTGGCATTGGTGTTTATTTTTTCTATTTTCCTATATGTGCTTATTGAGCAGGGCATTGGTTCATGGCTGCCTACTTTCAATAAAGAAGTATTGGGGTTACCCACCCAAGTTAGCATTCAAATAACCAGCATTTTTGCTGTCGCGCTAGCGGTAGGTCGGTTAACGGCTGGCGCAGTGTTAACGCGTATGAACTGGTATCCATTTTTGAATATCTGTCTTGCAGGCATGGCGGTGGTGATGCTGTTAAGCCTTCCAATGGCAGAAAATGTGTCTGATGCAACAATAGGTAGCTGGTCAGACGCACCGTTAGCTGCGTTTTTGATCCCTCTTATCGGTTTAATGATGGCGCCTATTTACCCTGTCATTAATTCGGTGATGTTAAGTGCGCTACCACAACAGCAGCACGCACCTATGACCGGGCTTATTGTGGTGTTTTCTGCACTTGGCGGCACCACCGGCTCTATTGTAACCGGCTTTGTTTTTGGTGCTGTTGGTGGGCAACAAGCCTTTTATTTGTCACTGGTACCTATTGCAATGCTGGTGGTTACGCTGTTCTTTTTCAGAAAAGCATCGGCAACCATGCAGACAAAAACAGCGGGAGAAGCTTTATGAACTCGCAGCTGAATAGTGGTGCTAGTGATATGAAACACAACTGGAAAGACAGCCTTGCGTTCTTTGAAAGTGACTTGTTTAAAGACGTGCAAATGGCTGCATTGTTCAAAGACAGCAAAACATTTGCCGATGCCATAGTGAGAACCGAATTGTCAGAGGTGCTGCGTTTATACAGTGATGAGGTAAAAGCGGCAGCGTCAAATGGAGAAAACATCGACTTAGCGGCGTTTGTAGAGCAGCACTTTGTAATACCAAGTTCGGACAATGCGACCGCAAATACAACGTTTGACAGCGTTTCACACTATATCGAGTCGATGTGGAATGTGCTGACAAGAACGCCTGATGTTCAGCACAAAGACAGCCTTATTGCGTTGAGCCGACCATACATTGTACCGGGCGGTCGTTTTAGAGAGATATACTATTGGGATAGCTATTTTACTGCGTTAGGGCTAATTGATGCCGGACGAGTAAATATGGCTATCAATATGTTAGAAAACTTCGTTGATATTTTAAACGAAGTGGGCTGTATACCAAACGGTAATCGCGCTTATTATTACTCGCGTAGTCAGCCACCTATTCTTGCGCTATTTTATCAATTGCTTGAAGCGCACTTAACGCCCGCTCAAAAGCAATATGCCGTTGAGGGCATGAAAAAAGAATATGCATTTTGGATGAATCAAAGTGCGAATGCCCCTTTACGCGTTATCAAAATGCCATGTGGCGCACAGTTAAACCGATATTTTGATAGTGATGCGACACCGCGCCCTGAATCGTATCGAGAAGACATTGAAACCGCCGAACTTATTGTTGCTGATAAAGCGGCCTTTTATCAACATGTTCGTGCTGCGTGTGAGTCTGGGTGGGACTTTAGCTCCCGCTGGCTTGAAAATGCTAACGAGCTCTCAAGTATTCGCACTACAGAAATAATACCCATCGATTTAAATGCACTGTTAGTCACCCTAGAAGAGACGCTGGCGTCGGTCACAAAAGGTGATGAAGCGAATGTTTACCAAAGCGCAAAAGCGCGTAGGGTTAAAGCCATAAACACCTATTTATACAGTGAAGAAAAGCAAGGGTATTTTGATTTCCATTACCCAACGCAACAAATTACCAATGTTGTTTCTGCCGCTATGACAGTGCCGCTTTTTGTTGGAATTGCAGATAAAGCGCAAGCTAAGGCTGTTGAGGCGACATTATCGTCGCACTTGCTAAAAGCAGGTGGTGTGGTAACAACAATGCAAGAGACATCTCAACAATGGGACGCACCGAACGGCTGGGCACCGCTTCAGCTTTTTGCTGCCGAGGGCTTAAGGCGATACGGTTACGAGCGACAGGCCATAAGCATTATGCGCCGTTTTTGTACCACTGTTGAAGATAGCTTTTCACAAAACGGTGTGCTTCTAGAAAAGTACAATGTGTGCGAACCCAATATCAAAGCAGGTGGCGGTGAGTACGAAGTACAGCTTGGGTTTGGCTGGACAAACGGCGTTTATACGCGCTTTAAAACGCATCTTTCAGGTAACCGTTAAAACCGTGGAATTCACACCTCCACGGTGCACCAATTTCCTACCGATTAACTTCGCCGATATAAATGTTCGATAGCAAATGAATAATGTTATTACGTACGTCGTCATGATTCGTATTATTTGAGAATAGCTCTAACAGGCACCTCTCGTTACTGCACTGAAGTGAAAAACCGATATCTTGGTATTCATCGCGAGACAGTACCTTCGTCAGTAATTCCATATAACGCTGTCTTGAAAAGTTCGGTTTCAATTCAACACTTAACACGTTGTGTGATTTGGCCTGATGATAAAGTGTATAGCTTTCTTCGGTTCTCTCAACAAACGATGTATCGTTAGTTGAGGCATACCATGCACTTAACCCTGAAGAGGCGGCAACAAAAATCCCAGCGCTGATAAGCAGTGCCTTTATATCAAACTCCTTAAAAACCGTTGCCATAGACCTTCCTTGTTTATAGTTTGCAGTGTTCATAATATAAACTCATACAAGCATATTCAATGTTTTGTAAACCAGTGTCACGCTTTCATACGCTTGCGCACGGTATGGGAGTGCCATGCGGCAGGTACAATAACAAGCAGCGCAATTAGCGCTAAAAGCCAGGGGTAGTTGGCGTCGAATAGGCGAAGCTGAGCAATACCAGCAGCGGCTTCATTGTTAATATGCTCTGCATAGGCGAAGGGGCCGATAGCAGCCTCTTTTGCCACAGAAAAGCCTTGGCTGAATGCGCTTTGCCAGCCAAGCGACGACAGCGAAGCGTAGGCATTGTATGCCACCGCAGAAGCACCAAAACCTATAATGCCAATAGCAACAGTGCCAAGACTTAGCGCACCAATACCTACAGCGCCCACTGTTATGGCGCCTACTGACACTATTCCCACGCTAATTGGCGCTATCGCAACGCCGCCCCAAGCAAACAATAAACCGTAGGCATAGGTGCCGCCCGCCACCCATCCGTATGCGGGCTTGTAGTTATGCTCTGGCATACCAAACTGGAAATGAAAAAGTGGAACACCAAAAATGCGTATACGGCTTATTACCTCACGCTGTTTTGCCCCTTTTTGTGAGGCGCTGTCTCTAAAGGCATCGGGATTAAACAGCCTCTCGTGAACCCTAAGTGTTTTCATGGCATTTACCATTTGGCTCACAAGGCGCAAATAGGCAAATACGAAGGCAAATACCAGTAATTGCGATAGCACGGTAAACAACAGAGCCTGTTCAGGTATGGCTTGCGCTGTATATTTAAATGCAATTTGCCCTACAACAAAGACAATTGCCCACGACATAAAAACAACAACGGTTTTAACAACTAGGTTTCTTTCATTCGCTGTACGGGTTTGCGCTAAAGCGGCTTGAAGACCAAAAAACGCACTGATAAGGCCAGACGCGCTCGCTAACAGTGCGATAAAGGCAGAAAACGTAAAAAAGCTGCTGGCTTTTGCCGCGCTTGCACCATACGCCGCAGCCTTGGCAGGTGGCGATACAGAACCAATGGCGCTGATAACGGCTGCGGTGAAAGCCACTCCTGGTTTGGTACTCTTTAGTGATTCTTCCACAAAAGATGACATAGCTGCTTTAAGCATTTTTCGGCCTCGTGAAAGGCGCTGCTTTGTTGTATCTACCGTTAAATCTAACTCTTGTGCTACCCGTTCTACCGACTGTTGCTCGCGATAAAACAAAACGAGAGGCTCGCGATAAGTGCTTTCCATTTCTTCTAACACTTTCCACATGAGTGCTTGCTGCTGATGTGAAATAGCCTGTTCATCAAGATTGGAGGTCGCGTTATTATGCTGCTCCATGGTGTCATCCAGCGCACTGTGACCGACCGACTCATGCTTTTGTTCTTTCCGGCGGTGATGACTTACCTTAAAACGCAGTATTCCGCAAAGCCATGCTTTTAGTTTCTGTGGATCGCGCAAAGTATCTAGCGTTGTCCACGCATCAATAAACGTTTCTTGGGCAATATCCTCGCTCTGTTTAATGTCGTCCACAGACGAATAAGCCAATGAACACAGCAAGTTTTGATAGCGAGTGACGATTTCGCAAAAAGCATCGCGATTACCGCCCAAAGCATGCATTACTAACGTGGCGTCATCTGCACCGTTAAGCGTTAAACGTTTCCTGAACATGGCTTCTCTTCATTTAGTGGTCTCACCATACTATGTGCCACCTACTGAACAAAAGGTGACAAACTTTTTTCAATTTCCCAAAAAAATTTTCGCTTTGCGCTAACGCACACAACAAAAAATTAAAAAAATGAATTTTGTTGTCACCTTTTTCATCTCTTGTGTCACTTAGTAAGCATAACACTTACTGCTTACGGTAAGTGCTTTACAACCAATGGGGCGAAAACGCTGCCGCATTACCAACATGGGCGACACTACGAGGATATATATTGTGATGACACTAACATTAAAAACACTTCTTTATAAAACGGCGGCAAATTTGATATTGGCAAGTACGGCAAGCTTTATGTTTTCTATGCCCTATGCGGTAGCCAGCGATAGTAGCGTGATTGATGATTTTTCAAATAGTGCACTGGCAAGCACAGGTTTTGATAGGCAGTTTTTAAATGACTCTTTGTCAGGTGGAAAGACCTCAACTAAGCAGCTTATTGAGCATGGCACGCTACATGTTACGGGAGAACTGGTGCCACCAAGAGGACAGCCAGGTTGGGCAAGCTCTGTTATACCGTTGAGTACAGAAGGGGAAGTGTTCGACGCAAGTGCATATAAAGGCATACAGTTACGAGTTAAGGTGACACAAGGTAATTTAAGCATATCGGCAAATAGCACTGAGGTAACAAACTTTGACTACCATGCAGCAGCCTTGGTAGTAACGGCTGATGGGCAATTTCACGATGTGGCTATCCCATTTTCTAGTATGAAGCGCATGTGGTCAGAGCAAACAGCGCTAAACCCAAAAACACTCAATAGCTTGAGTATTGTTGCCTACAGCATGCAAAAGGCATCGTTTGATTTTGAAGTAGATGATGTGCGTTTTTATTAGGGCGCTAACTTTTGTAAGCGCTGCTCTATAGGCCTTCAAGAAAAGATTATGATGGAGCCAACAAATGACTAGTGGACAAGATCAAAGGCTATATTACCTAGACGCCGTGCGTGCCTTGGCACTGTTATTGGGTGTTGTATTTCACGCCGGACTATCATTTATGCCAATGTTTATTGGGTGGGCGGTCATGGACATATCGACAAGCTACGCCGTCGCGGTGTTTGTGTTCATTAGCCACGCATTTCGAATGCCGTTGTTTTTCCTTATTGCGGGCTATTTTACCTGTATGACCTTACGCAGAATGAACAACAAAGCGTTTGTGGTTTCCCGTGTGGTTAAACTTGGCATACCTTTATTTATTGGTTGGTTTGTACTAAGGCCGTTGATTGTAGCCGGCTGGGTAGCAGGTGGGCAAAGCATGCAAGGTGGTATCGATATACATGCCACGCTAACGCAGGCTTTAGAAGTATTCACAAGCTTGCCGTCTGGCTTTCTTATTGGGACCCATCTTTGGTTTTTATATTATCTACTGCTTGTTACGGGCACAGTACTAGCGATACGAACAATCATGAGCTTGTTTCCACAGCAAAAAGTTCAGCTACAGCGTTGGGTGAATTGCCTTTTCAATGCGCCTAAATTAAAGCCCAAAAAGCAGACGGCCGGCCGCGCTCAGTTAATTGTTAGCTTTATGGCAAAAGAGGCCGTGTGCATCGTGCCTACCGCAATATGCTTATGGTTTATGAATAGCTGGGGAATTGATACGCCTGACCAGTCGCTTGTTGTACATTGGCCTGCTTACTTGCTTTATTTAGGCTGGTTTGGGATAGGCTATATACTTTCTACAAACGAGCATGTGTTTGAGCGCTTCAGCCATATGACGTTAGCTAAGGGGGCGTGGGGAGTTGCTGCCTTGGTTACTGCACTTATATTAACTGAATATGAAATGCAGCAGGGGCACCCAGACTATGTATTATTAAAAGGCACTTTTTGCCTATGTTACGCCATTATGATGTGGACCCTGGTGCCAGCAACAATTAGTGTTTGCCGACGTTTGTTCTCTACTAAGCGCGCGTGGGTACAGTATATTGCACAGGCGTCTTACTGGATTTATCTTGTTCATTTGCCTGTTGTGGTGTGGCTACAAATAGCCGTGGCCGAACTACCTGTCCACTGGGCTGTGAAATGGTTTGCTGTTTGTGTAGCTACGCTGGCTGTGGTGCTAGTGACGTACTCAACGATTGTTAAAAACACATTCGTTGAAAAAGTGCTGAAAGGCAAAGTCGCGTATTAAGCTACGCGACTGTTGATATCGATAGACATCACTAATTCATCAAGAATGTCATTTAAGTCTGAAATCTTTTCGTTAGAGATAAAGATACTCATCTTAGAGTCGACACTGATATGTTCGTCTTTCACGTTGTGATCGAAGGTATTATCAAGTGCAGTTTGCATGCGCTCGAAGAAAGAGCGAGCGCTGCGTTCTTCAATATTGTGAAGGCACAAAATGAATTGCTCAGTGCCGAAGCGGCCCAAAATATCATTGCCTCGAGTGGTGTTTTGTAATGTTTGCGCTATTTGGCGCAGCACGGCATCACTTTTGGTGGCCCCTAATCTACCGGTAATTTCACGCAGGTTACTAATATCAAAAATAGCAATGGCAATGGCCCGACCCGGTTTGGGTGTATCTAGGGCATTGATACGGCTAATAGCTGTGTCACCGTTTAGCAATTGCGTAACAGGGTCGATAGCCTTGCTCGCTAAATGTTTTTGACGAAGCACATAGCCTGTAATTAAGCTAATAAGTACAAAAATAGCCACCACAGCAAACAGTGTGTTCTGGCGAAGTCTCTCTGCCGCCTCAATTTCTGATTCAAGATTGTAAATGCGGCTTCTTAGGTCTGCTGCACTTAGAATGCGCGCCGAGTCCTGATTCATAACTCGGCGTTTTTCCGCCTCAGCAGAAAAAAGGGCATTGGCCAGTTTCGCTTTTTCAAGATCGCCCAGCGCAATATACATCGCTAAATTAAAGCTTAAGTAATCGAGGTTGGTCCGAAAATTATTAGGAACGAAAATATCTTGCTTACTAAAACTGTCTATGTAGTTTTGCAAGCACGCTAAATCATTGTTGAATAGGCACACTTCGGTTTTGTGCCAATTGTAAATGAGCGTTGCTAACGAACTTGAAATACGTGATTTTGCTGCGTCAAGATCGGGCAGGGTATAAGCCAGTTGGGTGTAGTTCTTGGTTTTACGATAGTAATACGACAGCGCGTATTGGTAGTGATAATTTGTAAGTGGCGTATTTACTTCGCTGTTAATTGAGCCGTACTCAAGTATACGTTGATATGCTTCATCGGTTTGCCCGCTTGCAAGCAGCGAAACAATAGCACTAATTAAAATACTAAGTTTATTGCTGCCCTTATATACTTTAAGGCCCATTTCATGCGCCTTAATATATTGCTCAGCGGCCAGCGCATGCTGTTCTAAGTCGCCATACAACAACCCAATAGAGTTGTGTATGTGCGCAAGTTCGGCTGGACTACCGTTATCTGAATAACGCTGCAGTACGTTAAACATCTTACCCAATCGCTGTGCGACATCTGCATTTTCAGAACAATACGTAATTAAACCCAGCGATGAGCTGGTGAAAATATCACTGTGTTGTTCAGGTGACGTAATTTGTTGCGCCTGATTGTAGTAGTCGCAACGTCTTGGATGTTCACGCGAGTCGTACACAAAACCTATTTGATAAATAGCCGACGCATAAGCGTAGCTGTCTTTATCTATATCTTCTTGCGCGGTAATAGTATTTAACAGCGTTAGTGCTTCGTGAAGTTTACCTTCACAAATTAAGAACTGCCCCTTGGCGGCCGACAGTTCAAAACGTTGGCGTTCGGTTAAGCTGTTTAGCGTAAGGGTGCGTTCAAGCTCATCGCGTAAGGATGGAAGTGGACAGTCCCAAGAGGGGGTTTGCATTTTACTAATAATGCTGTCGATACTGTCGTTTGCAGCCGCAGGTAGGGCTGTGAAAAGAAAAGCGACAAACGTAGTTAAAACTAAACTAACTTTACAATGCATGAAGATAACATTTTTATTTTTTCTTAATAATATCGATTTGCGGCCACTACGACTACAAAAGTACGTTAAATTTTTGCGCCATTTTGTGACTAATTATGAATATGACCACCCATATTAATATAACTAATGGGGGGCAGGGGCACCAAAACTTACTAATATGCCTACGCCCACGAGCGCAATTGCTGACCATATAAAGGTAGCTTTAGTTGCTTTCTCGCCCAGTATCCATGCCACGCCTAGCGACATCAGTGCACTGGTTGCTATTAAGGTTTGTACAACAGCGGCTTTTGCATAGGCGAAGGCAAACATTTGCAAATAAATAGCTGCTGTAGTGCCCAAAAGCGTTGCCAAAATAAACGCTGGCCAAACACGCGCCCCTTTTTCTATGGTTGGCATGTATTTAGTTTTAGTAAACGCAATAAATGGGATGACAAAAAACATTCCACCTACCAAGCGCAAAAAAGCGGCGCTGGCGGCGTCAATTTCACCGGCACTGAGTATGTCGCGGCTAACTACGGCACCTACGGCCTGACATAAAGCAGCGCCAACACCATATAAATAACCGCTGGTGGCAAAAACATGAGTAGTGCTGCGTTTGCGTGCTTTTATCACCATATCTACAGACAGTAACACCACTGCCACGCCTACCCATTGTTGCCAGGTTATCCATTCGCCAATAAAGGCCATGGCAAACAGTGCTGTAAAAAGCGGGGCAAGGGTTTCGGCTACCAGCACTGCTTGGCTGTCGCCTATGCTTTGTAATGCCTTAAAAAAACAGGTGTCGCCAATGCCGATACCAATAAAGCCGCTAAGCAATAGCCATAAAACGGTGTTAGTGGTTAACCCCGTTGGTTGCACAAACACCAACACCGCGGCCAGTATGGCAATAGAGATAAGGCCCTTCCAGAAATTCATGGTAAGTGGAGAAAACGCGTTGCCCGTGCCAACAAAAAGCCGTGCGGCAATAGCCCAACAAAGCGCAGTACCTAGCGCAGCAAAAACACCCATAAATGACCTGTTAAAAACGTACTCAATACAGCATGTTGAAAAAGAGCGGCTATGCTAATGCAAGCCTTTGTTTCGGTAAACTTAAATTGTTGCAGGTAAACGCCCTATAAAAACCAAACGTTTAATGTAAACGTAACTGTTGTACAAGTAATAAAACTGGCACAGTGCGCACCAATATAAGCGCACGCGCAGAAAAAATTAACGGCACAACAAAAAAACAAGGGCAGGGTATGAACCTAGACGGTATTAAAGGGGTAATTTTCGACTTAGACGGTACATTGGTAGAGTCGAGCCTAAATTTTACAAAAATGCGCGCCGACATAGGCTGCCCGCAGCATGAAGATATTCTTACTTTTGTTGATGCTATTACCTGCGAGAAAACCAAAGCCTACGCCAACAACACCATTTTGCAGCACGAACTAGACGATGCACAAAACGCCAAATGGCTAGCCATTGGTAAGGAAATGGTAGAAAAAGCGCAGGCTCATAACTTACCTATGGCTATAGTGACCCGCAACTGCCGCGAAGCCACAGCCATAAAACTTGCCAACAACAATATACCTATCGATTACGTGCTAACCCGCGAAGACGCCCCCGCCAAGCCAGACCCAACGGCGCTGTTAATGGTTGCTGATACATGGCAGCTTCAACCGGAAGACTGCCTGTACGTAGGCGACTTTATTTATGACCAGCAAGCCGCCGAAAATGCTGGGATGAAGTGGTTGTTGGTTTAGAGTTCTATCGATTGCCCGTCCGGCGGTACAGGGACCTCAGGCAAGGCGTTAACTATATCTACGACAAGGAGATTGTTACGCCCTTGGCCTCCGTATACTTTAGTATAATCTTCGCTAGATAGTTCTTGCATGTCTAAATTTTGTTCGATATTCATAGGTGGATTCCTTTCTCTTAATAAAAATAAATTGTGCTATTAGAGCATTAAAAGAGTAGGCGAAACAAAGGACATATGGATATGCAAATCAAGACTCTGCCATCAGTTAAGCGTGCCCTTTTATCAATTGGCTCATTTTTGATCCTATTCCAGATGTTGCTCAGTCCTCCTGTTCATGCTTTTGGCATTACCCTTGATGGGAAAACAAAATTCGCAGGCACTCCTTCAGGTATCATTAGAGATATTGAGATTGTTGAAGAGTCTACATTTATTGCATCAGAAAATGGCGTGTTTCATCTACTAGGCGGGCGTTCAGAAGTAATTCATTACAACAGCAGCGATTTACGCGGTACAGTGGCGGATTTATCACTAGGTCATAAAGACATTCTTTGGATTGTAGAATATGGGGTTGGCGTTTTTGCGTATGACCTTATCAGTGGCAATGCTACTCAGCCTTTTAAAAGTGAAAAATGGCCTAAATACGCTTGGAGAATTGAAGAGCTTAATGATTACTTGGTGGTTTCTTTAATTCAAGGTGTAGTTGTTGTTGAAAAAGCAACAGGCCAAATTCAGAACTGGGCCAGTGAAATAGGCGTAGGTTATGTAAGTGGCGTGTTTTCTATATCCACCCAAAACGGATCAACAGCCTTTTTAGCATCGAGTAATTACTTATTGAAAGTTGATGCGGCAGCACACACTGTTAAAAAAATACCTGTTGAAATGAGCTTTCCAAAATTGGGAGGGATAGACAGTGTCTCAATATCGAAAGATGAAATGTTCGTCGGTGGACGCGAAGGACTCTACAAACAAAATTTAAAAACTGAGGTCAAGGAGTTCTATCCATTTGAAAACAATACTACTTCAGCGTATGCGATGTCCGATGTCTTTCATTCTGAAGGAGGGAGAATATACGTAGCCGCCGGTGGATTGTTCGAGATCACAAATAATACCCTTAAAAAACCGAGTTTTATGTCGCCTCTACTTGGCTCAGAAGCTATAAAAAGTATCACGCGAATAAAAGAAACAAGCACTGGAGAGTTGCTTCTCGCTTCTTCACAGTTGGGCTTGATTTCTCTTTCATCGACACACGAAGCAATTAACTTAGTTCATAGAGATGATTCAGTTTACAGAAAGAACATTCATGAATTCGGCTATGATGATGACACTACTTTTGTTGTTAAAACAAGAAAAGACGTTTTTGAGCTGGATATTGATACTGGAGAGCTGCTCTCTAATTCAGTAAATCAAAATTCCAATTGTATTGGAGCAAGAGCACGCCAAGTTAGGTCTATTCATATTGAGAATAATTCTGGTTTTGACTATTGCGACCTCGAGAATACGGTTCAATTTAATGCCGATTCTGAAACATTCTATTCCTATCGTGACAATGGCGAAAACGCAGTGTTTGAGCTTATCCGCGACCATCAGATTGTGGACCGATTTCCTGCCCCTAAAAAAATGAAACATGCGTTTCTGAGTCAATCTGGTGAGATTGTAGGCTTTGATACATATAACTCCATCCACATTCAAATGTCTAAATTCAATTGGAAAACAATATCGCCAAATGAGGGGGGGTGGAGCAGTATTAGCTGCTTGATTGAGATTGAGAATGAGTATTTAGTCTGCACTTCAGGGCAGGGAGTTAAGTCAATTAATAAGAAGACTGGTGAAATTGATACCTATGACAGATTTGCAGATCATGACCTAAGGTTTATCCGAGCCGGCATGATGTCGGGTAAAGGAAACATTTGGGTCTCTACAAACAAGGGGCTGTATGTTTTATCAAAGGAAGATGATGTTTTTTCGTTTAAAGAGTCACATGGCATTTATGATACAGACTTTGAATATGGTGGACTTCAGCAAGTTGGAGAAAAAATCTTACTCTTAGGAGATAGATACTCATATGTCATTAGTGAGGAGGCTTTGCTAAAAGCAATAAAACTGCGCAATGAACGAAAGAAAGAGGTTGTTTACTCTAAGTTCTCCTGGATAGATAAGAGTAATGTAACTCATACCGTTTACCCCCAATACACAAGAGCACAATTACCAATAGTTGTAGATAGTGACTTTACTGAACTAAGCGTTGATTTTGTCACCAGTAGTCACTTAGATTCTGACAGAGAGACACTTGAATTTAGGATCATTGGCATAGACGATAATTGGAAACCCCATCCAAGATCTCAAGCATATTTAGCAATATCAGATATAGGGCATGGGGTTTATGAAGTACAAGCAAAAATAGTAGGAAGTGGAAACCCCATTCAATCGCTAAGGTTCATAGTTGATACTCCATTTTATTTAACGTCTGGAGCTTGCCTCATCTATTTTGGCGTTTTTGTTTTGTCTTTGTGGGCTTTCAGGAAGCAATTGATACAAGAAGGTTGGAGGTGGTTTAAATCGACCACTTTATACACTCATTTGACGCGCTTTGAGATAACCGACGGCCAGTCGAAGTTTGAAAAAATGCTACGAAGCAAAGAGCGACAGATAAGCGATATTACTCACGAACTAAGAACACCAATTCAGGTTATTCAAGGAACACTAGAGCAGGCTTCTGGTGATACGAGTATAACAACGAAAGAATTTATCAATATTAAAGAGAACATGCGAAGGGTTGAGCAACTCGTCGAACAGATGAGGAACGACATACCTCGCGCTTCTGCAGCGGCCGATTATTTCAAAGTCTATTCCCTAGAGAATATTCGATTCATGGTTAGCTCACTTGAACCACTAGCCAAGCAGAAGAGACAAAACTTAGAAATACGTATAAAGGGAAAGAGAGATATTTCCCTAGTCAGCGATAGCCTTGAAAAAATCATTACTAACCTGGTACAAAACGCCATCAAATATACTCAAGAACAGGGAAACATCCGAGTTTCAGTATCAATCGACAGCAAGATATTAAGAATTACTGTAACTGATGACGGTGAAGGAATTGATGATCTCATTCAGGATAAAGTATTCGACCGTTTCATCCGCGGAGAAACAAAAGAAGAAGGGCAAGGAATTGGCTTGTCTATTGTGAAAAGCCTAGTTGAACTTAATCAAGGGGTGGTAGAGGTTGATAGTAAAAGAGGTGTGGGGACTAAGTTCATAGTTACATTACCTGTAGATGATATTGAGTTTGTAAATAGCCAAGCAGAGGAACTGCAGCTAAAGGGAAATGCTTCTCATCAAAAATCATTACTTATTGTTGATGATAGTCGAGAGTTTCGAGCACATGTGTTCGATTTGCTATCGAAAAATTATCGGTGTTTGGTTGCTGGGAACGGTGAGCAGGCATTAGATGTAATGCAGCGCTTTTTAGTTGACTTGGTGATCACAGATCAAATGATGCCAAAAATGGATGGCTTGGGACTAACTAGAGAAATTAGAGCGCATGCAAGTCATCACAGTATTCCCATACTGATGCTGTCTGCAAAGACAGCCCCTGAATTAGAAAAAGCAGCCCTCGAAGAAAAAGTAGATTATTTTCTTGCAAAGCCAGTATCGAATGACGAGATCGTTTTAAGAATAGAGCACTTTCTATCAATGAGAGAAGCACAGAGCCTCGATGAAAAGGGCTGTAACATCCCTGTGTTCGAATATGGGTGTTTGGAAGTAGCAGAATTCGATAATGAAAAAGATACGGCGTTCTATTTGAATTTCATGGCAGTGCTAGACAAAAATTTCCACCGAGAAGAATTCAACAGAGATCAGGCAGCAGAACAGTTATTGATGAGTACAAGAAGCTTAAACCGCCGAATGGCCGAACTGTTTAAATACAACTTCAGTGAGTTTCTCTCTCGCTATCGAATTGAAAAGTCTATCCCTATATTGTTAGAAGGAAACTCGGTATTGGATACTTGTTTGGATGTCGGTTTTGGTACAGCGGCCTATTTCTCTACGTCATTCAAAAAAGTAAAGAATGTGCCGCCCAAAAAATATATAGAGGAATATAAAAGAACTGTTGCTTAACGATACTGTTTCTAAATATACCTACGCCTCTCAGCCAAAAAGCCAATCAACATAAATGATGCCACAT
>CAYVST010000056.1:300-22830 GCA_964454185.1 uncultured Alteromonas sp. | reverse complement strand
TGCGTTTTTATAAGCATTTTTTGGTTTTTTATTCTATTTCGTTGTTTTTTTAAAATCGCCATGATACTTATATCTACCGCGTGGATCGTACGTATGTGTTTTTAAGGCGAATCCCCGCATTGGTATTACATAAAACAAGGTTGAACATGAATTCGGAATCTGTCGCTAGTTTGCTGCTTGAAGCTGGCTCTTTAATGTTAATAGGAATGCTATTCGTATTTTCGTTTTTAGGGCTGCTAATCATAGGAATTCATCTAATAGCTCGCTTTTGTGAGGCTTTCCCTGGTGAAGTCAGCGAGGTGACAGCAGGTGAGCAGCCTCGTCACCAAGCCATTCAACCAGGCATTGACGGCAACGTTATTGCAGCTATTTCTGCCGCTATTCACACACATCGACGAGCATCAAAAAAATAACTTACCTGGGGAAATACCATGTCTAAACCACTGGCCTTAACCGAGCTAGTCCTCCGTGATGCCCATCAGTCTTTATTAGCTACGCGTATGCGTATAGAAGATATGTTGCCAATAGCTGCGCAATTAGATAAAGCGGGTTTTTGGTCAGTAGAATCATGGGGCGGTGCGACTTTCGATGCTTGCATTCGATACTTAGGAGAGGATCCGTGGGAACGAATAAGAAAGCTCAAAGCAGCGATGCCCAATACGAAGCAACAAATGTTGCTTCGCGGTCAAAACTTGCTGGGCTATCGTCACTATGCAGACGATGTGGTGACGCGTTTCGTTGAACGTGCCCATGAAAATGGCGTTGATGTGTTTCGAATTTTTGACGCCATGAATGATATTAGGAACTTAAAAACAGCCATTAAAGCGACCATTGACTGTGGCGCTCATGCACAGGGCACGATTTCGTACACTGTAAGTCCTGTTCACAATTTGCAACTATGGCTTGATATGGCGAAACAGCTGGAGGACTTAGGCGTTCATTCCATTTGCATCAAGGATATGGCAGGCCTGCTTAAACCTTATGAATGTGAAGCGTTGATTCAAGGGTTAAAAGCATCGGTCAATGTGCCTATAGCCATGCAATGTCACGCAACAACGGGTCTGAGTACCGCAACATACCAAAAAGCCATTGACGCAGGTATTGATATGCTTGATACCGCAATATCGTCGATGAGCATGACTTATGGGCATTCTGCTACCGAAACGATGGTGTCTATAGTTGAGGGAACGCAGCGGGACACCGGAATATCCCTTCCACAGCTTGAAGAAATTGCGAGTTACTTTCGTGAAGTACGCAAAAAGTACAGTAAGTTTGAAGGCAGTTTAAAAGGCGTCGATGCACGTATTTTGCTTGCTCAAGTACCTGGCGGCATGCTGACGAATATGGAAAGCCAGCTAAAAGAACAAGGTGCTGAAGATAAATTTGAAGAGGTGTTAAAGGAGATCCCGCGCGTACGTGAAGATTTAGGGTTTATCCCGCTTGTTACACCTACCTCACAAATTGTAGGGACACAGTCTGTGTTAAACGTTTTGACCGGCGAGCGCTACAAGAGTATTACCAAAGAGACCGCAGGTGTACTGAAAGGTGAATATGGTGCGACTGCCGCGCCAGTGAACTCAGCGCTTCAGGCACGCGTTCTTGACGGGGCTGAACCCCTTACATGTCGGCCAGCCGATAATTTAGCGCCTGAGATGGAAGCGTTGAGTCAAGAGCTTGATATCTTAGCTGAAAAGAAAGGCTTGGTGCTATGTGAACAAAAGGTGGACGATGTGCTGACTTATGCCTTGTTCCCTCAGATTGGATTGAAGTTTATAGAGAATCGCGGAAATCCAGCTGCTTTTGAGCCTGCGCCTTCAAGTGAAGATAAGCCAGTTCCGCCTCCTCAGGCTAGTGCGCCATCGTCAGTATCAGCGCAGCAATCAAAATCTGAAGCTTATGATGTTAATGTGGACGGCAAATTGTATCGTGTTGAAGTTGCCCCAAGCGGCGCGCTAAGCCATGTGTCGCAAATACCTCAAACTACCGTTAGCCAATCGCCACCTGCACCTGAACTTTCGGCACAGCCGTCAGCACAGGTCATAGAAGCGCCACTCGCTGGCAATGTGTTCAAAATGCTTGTAAAGCAAGGCGATTCAGTTAATACCGGTGATGTTGTGATGATTCTTGAAGCGATGAAGATGGAGACCGAAATTACCAGTGCATTCACGGGAACGGTTTCAAGCATCTTGGTGGGTGAGGGCGATAGCGTAAGCAGTGGTCAACCGCTTATTAACCTGGGGTAATTCATGGATAAGTTAATGGTGCTATGGGATAGCACGGCGTTAGCGCATTTCGAATCTGGCCAATTGATTATGATGGCAGTGGGCTTTGGTCTACTTTATCTTGCTATCGTAAAGAAGTTTGAACCGCTTCTGCTCTTCCCAATAGGTTTTGGCGCATTGCTAACCAATATTCCTCTTGCAGGTTTTTCTGAAGCCGGCGGGCTTCTTTATTACATTTACAAAATAGGGATTGATACCGGTGTATTTCCGCTCCTAATTTTCATGGGAGTTGGGGCGATGACTGATTTTAGTGCACTAATTGCAAACCCAAAAATGCTTCTGTTAGGCGCGGCCGCGCAGTTTGGTATTTTTGCAACCTTGTTCGGCGCAATTGCGTTAAATTGGGTCCCCGGCTTTGAGTTTACTTTAAAAGATGCGAGTGCAATTGCCATCATAGGCGGTGCAGATGGGCCTACAGCAATATTCTTGGCATCGCGGTTAGCGCCCGATTTACTCGGTGCTATCGCGGTAGCTGCGTACTCATATATGGCGCTTGTTCCTATTATCCAGCCCCCCATAATGAAAGCGTTGACTACGCAAGCTGAGCGTGAAATTAAGATGGATCAACTGCGCACGGTCTCGAGGCGCGAGAAAGTGATTTTTCCACTTGCCGTACTTTTTATGACCATTCTTTTTTTACCCGCCGCGACCCCCTTGGTTGGCATGTTCTGCTTCGGCAATTTAATGAAAGAGTGTGGCGTTGTTGATAGGCTAAGTAAAACGGCACAAAACGAATTGATCAATACCGTTACCATATTTTTAGGCCTCGCAGTGGGCTCAAAGCTTTCTGCGGACAAATTCTTAACCGTTGAGACATTGGGCATATTAGGGCTTGGTGCCATCGCTTTCGCAATAGGTACTGCCGCGGGCGTGTTAATGGCTAAACTGATGAGTCGATTGTCAGGAGGAAGCATTAACCCATTAATTGGCGCAGCAGGAGTCTCAGCGGTTCCCATGGCGGCGAGAGTGGTAAACAAAGTAGGCTTAGAGGCTAACCCGCATAATTTTCTATTAATGCATGCAATGGGCCCTAATGTGGCCGGTGTGCTAGGAAGCGCTGTCGCTGCGGGTATTTTGTTGGCGTTGGTTGGTTAGCTACGCTTCACTTACTTTCGTTGTCTAATACACAAAAAGGGCACCCAATGTGCCCTTTTTGTGTTTTTATACCACCGTGAACAATGTGCCAGGCTAAACAATCAACGGATTGTGTGTTGCGGTACTAACGACTGATAGGCGGTCACGAGCTTTTTCGTTCTCGCATGTTGTGGCCATCTGAATATGGTCTCCGTTTTTCCCTCTTCAACAATATCACCGTTTTCCATCACAATAACTCTATCGGCAATATGACGAACGATACCTAAATTATGGCTTATAAACACGAACGCCAGGCCGAGCTCTTTTTGAAGCTCCAATATCAAATTTACGGTTTGAGAGCGAATTGATGGGTCGAGTGCGGCAAAGGGCTCATCCGCTACTAAAACTTTGGGTTTAAGCATTATCGCTCTTGCTAGGGCAACGCGCTGTTGTTGGCCGTCTGACAGCATATGACGATAAAAATAGTAATGCTCTCTGAGCAAACCTACTTTCACCAACATGTCTTCGACAATAAGCTTGCGTTGGTTTTGTGATAAATCTGTGTTGAGTCTGAGGGGTTCATCGAGGATCCTACCTACCGGCACCGACGGGTTCATAGACTCATTGCTATGCTGCAGTATCATTCGAATATCGTGAGTACGTTTTTGCTGACTTTCTTTTGATTGATATTTGGCAACATATTTGTGTGCGTTTATTTCAATTTCACCTGCGTCAGCCGGTACTGCTCCCACAAGTAATTTAGCAAGGAGTGACTTGCCCGAACGGTTCTCGCCGATAATGGCGATGGTTTCACCGCGCTTCACATTCAAGTCGACAGGGCCCAACTTGAAGATCTCAGGTCGTTTGAGCCAGCGCTTTTTCTCATTGTGGATAAACGTTAGTTGTTTAACCTGCATAATATCCATTACAGCTTCTCCATATGCAAAGGATAGTGACAGCTGTAGCTATGGTCGTGAATACGACGCACTGATGGCGTCTGTACACATGCGCGTTGAGCCCTAGGGCATCGTGGTCCCAAACGACATCCAATCGGTAAATGTTGAAGTGTTGGAATCGAGCCGTTCAACGTGGGGAGTTCTGATTTTGGTGGCAAGTCTTTTCTAAAGCTTGGTGCGCTATCTAACAAGGCTTTCGTGTATGGATGAAGCGGGCGCTTCTTTATATGCTTCATTTTACCCGATTCGACAGTTTGACCTGCATAAAGCACCGTCATTGAATGAGACATACTTGCGATGGCTAAAAGGTCATGACTGACAAACAGGATAGACAAGGAGCGAGTTTGGTTTAACCGCGTGAATAGCTTAAGTATCTGCGTTTTCGTTGTTGGCTCCATGCCCCGCGTTGGATCGTCAGCGATAAGTAGCTTGGGTTGAGAAACCAATGCCATCGCTATCATAAACTTTTGACCGATATCGGCAGGTATTTGGTGGGGATAAGCACTTAAATAGTGTTTGTGATGTTTGATACCCACTTTGTGTACCGTGCTTATAGCGATGCGCTTACGATGCTGGGCACGCTGCCAAAACCAGTTGCCCTCAATAAACTCATCGGGAATACTTTCTTCAAGCTGTTCACCTAGCGTGGCTGATGGATCGAGGCTTGATTGCGGATTTTGAAACACTACGGCAATTTCTCTACGCATGACCTCTCTGCGCTGTTGCATCGACATGCTTAAGAGGTTTTCACCGTTCCAACTCATTCTGTCTGCCGTTAGGTTCCATTGATTTGGCAGTGCGCCGCAAATGGCCGATACAATCAAACTTTTCCCTGAACCTGATTCGCCAACCAAGGCGCGTATTTCTCCACTACTTACCGATAAATTGACTTTATCCAGTGCCTTGATGGTTCCCTCGCTGCTCTGCATTTCGAGCGTAAGGTTTTTTATGTCGAGCATGGGCATATCAGTGGCTCACTCTTTTGCGAAGTGCCGAGCGCAGGCCGTCACCAACGATGTTAATTGATAGAACTAAGAAAAAGATAGCCATGCCCGGCACGGCAACATTCCAAGGAGCCAGATAGGCGACGTCGAGACCGTCAGCCAAAATGACACCCAATTCAGCAAGAGGTGATTGTGCACCTAAATTCAAAAAGCCGAGGGCTGAAATATCAATAACCGCAATAGATAGTGCAAGAGTGCCTTGTACCACAAGCATCTCGGTCATGTTGGGAAGGATAGAGTGCACGAAAAGTTGCCATCGGCTGGCGCCATCAAGTTTCGACGCGATAATGTATTCTTTTTTCATCTCGGCTCGCACAAAACTGCGTGTATGGTGAACAAACTGCGGTATTAACGCCAGTGTAATTGCCCACATGCTATTCACTAGGCCAGTACCTAAAATTGCAACAATTATGATTGCTATTAGCAGTGTCGGAATTGCCATAAGAGAGTCTAAAAGGTGATTAACAATACTGGAGCGAACGCCTCGCAGCATGCCTGCTACTGTGCCCAAACTCACGCCCACTAGCATGGCCATGACAACAGTGATAAACGCCGAGCCAAGCGTAATACGACACCCGTATATGATACGAGTAAAAAGGTCGCGTCCTAACGCATCTGTGCCTAAGAAATGGGAAATATCGCCATTTGCCATCCAGCTGGGCGGGATCAGCAAACCATCAATATTTTGTTCTATTGCGTCATAAGGCGTTATAACGGGGGCAAACAGTGCGCAGAACACAAACAAGCCCAACATGAAAAAGCCAATCATGCTAACGTGGCTTGCCTTAAATGCTGCCCATGTCCGTTGCCACGGCGACGGATGGAATTCTTCGTCGTATAAACTAAACTGTGGCACGTTCGTACTTCTCTCTGCTTGGGTCTATCACGCGATTAAAGAGGTCGACCAAAATTGTCAGCGTGATGACTAAGGTAGATACCGCCATCATACCAATGCGTAATGCAGGGTAATCTCGTTGATAAATAGCTTGAATCAACCAGTTGCCAATGCCTGGCCAAGAAAATAGCGTTTCTACAATCATTGCGTTAGTGATGAGCGTAGTAATTTGTATCGCCATAAGCGGCAAAATGGGCAGTAAAGCATTGCGCAGCACGTGCCTAAAAAATATCTGCCAGCTCGATAATCCCCGTGACACTGCCGCCGCAATGTAAGGACGATGCTTTACATCGATAACCGACCTTCGTGTAATTCGTACCATTGAAGCCGTAGTGATTGCGCCAATAGCAAACGTAGGAAGGCCAAGATGGGAAAGCGCATCCTTAAACGCTAGCGACTTGTTTTCAATATCGCTTAACAGGATATCAAGCAGAATGAATCCTGTCGTAGGTTCGATATTATAGAGAAGGCTAATACGGCCAGATAAAGGCGCTGCATCTAATTGAAGACTAAAAATGAGTATCAGCAACAAGGCAAACCAAAAGACTGGAAACGAATAGGTGGTGATACTTGCGCTATTAATTAAATGGTCAGTGGTTGAGTAGCAACGAATACCCGCGTAATAGCCTAATGGGATCCCTACAAAAAGCGCCATCAGCATTGCGTAAGTTGCCAATTCTATGGTTGCAGGCAATGCTATGCCCACTTCTTGGCGAAGAGGAAGACCAGAGGTAAAGCTATAGCCCCATTCTCCGGTAAGCAAATTGCCTAAATAGTGAAAAAACTGAACAGGGTAGGCACGATCTAACATAAATTGTTTTTCGAGCGCTTGTCGCTGTATGTCGTTTTGAGGCACAAGACCAGTTAGATTTTCTAAGGTGTCGCCAGGAAACAAATAAGCTAGCGAGAATGACATCACCGCCAACACCAACAGTGTGAGAATGAGAAGTGTGGTGTATCTTATGAGAATTTGTATCACAGTGATTTTTCAACCTGTCCAAACCGCACACCACCAAAGGGGTTTATAGTCATATTATCGAGCTCTTTACGGTATGCCTGGTAGCGATACGCATGAGCAATAGGAACCAATGGGAGGCGTTCGAAAAGCAGGCGGTTAACTTGTTGGTAAATAGCCGTACGCTGGTCAATATCATCGGTTTGTAGGGCCTCGTTCAGCAGTCTATCATAATCGTCATTGCACCACATGGCTCTATTGGTCCCAGAGGGGATTGCATCGCAGCTTAATAGAGGTCTGTAAAAATTGTCTGGATCCCCATTGTCGGCCGACCAGCCAATTAACACGGAATCGTGTAATCCCTCTAGTAAGTGCCTTCTGAATGTTGTCCAATCGTAGCTTACTATGGTTGCCTCAACGCCTACATCGCTAAGGTAACGTTGAATAAGCTCTGCCATTTTTGTGGCATTAGGGTTGTATGCTCTTTCTACAGGCATGGCCCAAATGGTCATGGAAAAACCGGGCTCAATCCCCGCGTCTGCCAATAACTTTCTGGCCATTACTGGATTATATGCTGTGTCGTCGGCATCATTTTGAAATGCCCAACTTGCCGCGGGCAACAGTGTTTTAGCGCGCGTTGCGCTGTCAAAATAAACCGCTTCTAATAACGTATTCTTATCAATGGCGGCGGCAAGTGCGCGGCGAACATCAGGATTGTCAAATGGCGGTCGCTGCGTATTAAAAGCCCAAAAGCCAATATTCAAGCCGGGCTTTTCAGCCAAAACCAAATCATCTCTTGTTCTAATCAGCTCAAGCTCGGTTTGTGCAGGAAACGCTGTGGCGTCACACTCGCCTGTCATTAGCTTGGCTAGACGTAACGAACTCTTCGGAGTGATGTCGAAAATAAGTTGCTCAACTTGGTTTTTGGCGTCACTGTCAAAGGACATATCGGAGGCAAGTTCATTGCTCTCACCAAGACCGCGTTCTTGGGGTACATCACTGATTAGGGTATTCAAAGGTGCACCACGCCAATAGTTTTTATGGCGTAGATACTTAATAAAACGGTCTTTGCGATAGCTTTCGAATTTGAAAGGTCCGGTACCAATAGGAAGCAGGTCTATTTTGCTCGGCGTACCTTGTTCAGTCAGTTGCTGTGCATACTCTTGCGAGAGGATAACCGCGAAGTCAGTGGCTAAGTTGGCAAGAAATGAACTATCTCTGCGCTTAAGGGTTATTTCAACGCGATATCCGTTGATGCGTTCAACGGAAGCGATGTTTTGCGCTAGTCCTAGACTTTCAAAATAGGGGTAGCGCCCTCCAGATACATAATGATACGGGTGAGAATTTAAACGCCATCGATTGATGCTGAAAATAACGTCATCGGCATTAAATGTGCGCGTAGGCGTAAAATATTCCGTGGTGTGAAATGACACATCTCGCTTAAGCTGAAAAGCGTAAGTTAGACCATCGTTTGTGACCAGCCAGCTACTTGCTAGGCTTGGTACGATTCGACCTGAGTTTGGGTCAAAGTCTAAAAGTCGGTCGTATAGTTGGTGTGAGGTGGCATCTGATGTGGTACTGGAGGTATCTAGTTGGGGATTGAAGGTTACCGGGTTGCTTTCTGAGCAATAAATGATGCCGGAATTGTAAAACGCTTGCTTGTTTTGCTTACCGCAGGATACGACAAGCAGTGCACTACAAATACACAATGACAAACGCATTACCATACCATTGAACATGCTTTACGCCTCGACGTTCTCAGCAGAAGAATCTAATAAATTGTACTTTTTCAGGTAACCTCTCAGCTGATGATAGGTTAGGCTCAACTTCTCGGCAGTTTTTTTCTGATTAAACTGACTATCAGCAAGTGCCTGTTTTATCATATCTATCTCATATTGTTGAGAGCGTTCTTTCAAATCGATTGGATAATCAATATTTTCAGGAATATCGGTTGTTTTTACGGTGGCTGGTTCTACCTGCGACACTGGCTCTGCAGAAACTATAGTGGAAGTATTCGTTGCTGTGTCATTACTTACTCTGTCGTTGGTTTTTACGCGGCTAGTAGGGCGAAACACAGATTCGAAAGGGTCAAGTACAATTTCGTGCACGGGAAGGTGAGGATTGTTTGTTCTGTAGACCGCTCGCTCAACAACGTTCTTCAGTTCACGAATATTACCAGGCCAGTCGTAGTCAAGCAGTGTTCGTTTCGCTTTTTCGGTAAAGCCACTAAACAATTCCATTTCCATTTCTCGCGCCATATTAATGGCAAAATTCTCTGCCAGCATCATAATATCTTCACGGCGCTCTCTTAGAGGCGGTATAGTAATAACGTCAAACGCTAAACGGTCAAGTAGGTCTGCCCTAAATTCCCCAGCATCAGCAAGCGTGGGTAAATCTTCGTTTGTCGCTGCAATTAAACGAACATCGGTCTTAACCGATTTACTGCCACCGACGCGCTCAAATTCGCCGTACTCCACAACACGAAGAAGTTTCTCTTGAATGAGACCTGAGGTATTAGCTAACTCATCTAGGAACAGAGTACCGTTGTGTGCAACTTCAAAACGACCCTCGCGTCGTTTTGATGCGCCGGTAAATGCGCCGGCTTCATAGCCAAACAGTTCACTTTCCAGTAAGCTTTCGCTAAGGGCTGCACAATTAAGCTTCACATAGTTTTGGTCCCAGCGTTTTGACAGGAAATGCAATCGCGCTGCAATAAGCTCTTTACCTGTTCCTCGTTCACCGATAACCAATACCGGCTTGTCTAAAGGGGCTATCTGTGAAATTTGCTCTAAAATTTCTAAAAAGCTGTTTGCTTGTCCAAGCAAATTATCTTGTTGGCGATACCTACTCATTAAATCCCTCAAAAGTTAGTCATTTCGACCAATTAATAGTGTAGAACAAAACATATTGATAAACGAGTATTATTTAACAAGGCTGAAAATTCATTTAAATCATAATGTTATAAGTTTTTGCAGGTTGGCAAGCATATTGTATATATAAATGACAAGAGTAACCGTGTTTATCAAATGTGTTGTCTTAACAACCGGATATTTAGCAAGAGGTAATTATTATGGGTATCTTCTCGCGTTTCACAGATATTGTGAATTCAAACATAAATGCGCTTTTAGACAAGGCGGAAGATCCTGAAAAAATGGTTAGATTAATCATTCAGGAGATGGAAGACACGCTGGTTGAGGTGCGTTCAGCATCGGCGAAAACACTAGCGAACAAGAAAGATATAGTAAATCAAATTGCAAAGTATGAAAGCGACGCAAATGATTGGCAGGCCAAAGCAGAATTGGCTTTGAGCAAAGACCGCGATGACTTGGCTCGCGCAGCACTTCAAGAGAAGAAAAAGTCTGCCGAAGCTGCAGAAGCACTGAGCAAAGAGTTAGCGGTAGTTGAAGAGCAGATTGGCAAGCTTCAAGATGAAATTGGTCAGCTACAGGAAAAATTGGCAGACGCCAAAACACGCCAAAAAGCGATCATCATGCGTCAAAAAACGGCGAGTTCCCGTTTAGAGGTGAAAAAGACGCTCGATAGCAGTAAAGTAGACAATGCTATGGGACGCTTTGAACAATACGAGCGCAAGATTGATGATCTTGAGTCGCAGGTTGAGGCATATGATTTAGGTAAGAAAACGTTGCAAGACGAATTCGCTGAATTAGAAGCCAGTGACAAAGTTGAAGACGAACTAGCGGCGCTAAAAGCGAAAGTAAAAGGTGCGAAAAGCAGCACCGAAAAATCAGAATAACAAGAATAGGGTTCTGCCTTACCGTTTAGGAAGATAGTAGGGCAGACTGAGCAGAGTTTGTTGGAGATTACGAGATGGATGAAGGTATCATTGCACTGCTGGTCACGCCGTTAATATTGTTTACAATTTTTGTAGCACCAATTTGGTTGATATTACATTACCGCAGCAAAAAACAAGTGAACCAAGGGTTAAGTGCCGAAGAATACGAAACACTACAAGTACTTGCTGAACAAGCTGAGAAAATGAGTGAGCGTATTGAGACTCTTGAAGCCATTCTAGACAGTGAGGCGCCTGAGTGGAGGAATAGAGCATGAGAAACGCAAAGCAGCTCTACCGCAACCCAGATAACGCAAGAATTGCAGGTGTATGCTCGGGTATTGCAGATTACTTCGGCCTAGAGACGTGGCTGGTCAGAATTTTGGTTGTCACAGGCTTCTTTCTACTCGCTGGTCCTTTTATTTTTGTCGCTTACATAGCAGCATGGTTTATTTTAGATAAAAAACCAAATGGGGTGGAAAGTGAACAAACCCAGCCTGTATTCTCTAAGGGCAAAGGATGGAGAAACCCTAATGCAGGTCAGGTTAAGGCCCCTAAAGTAGAAGTGAAAACGAAAGTATGGCAGGCGGGTGAACCACCTAAGCAAGCATTTCACGATATCCGAAACCGCTTTGAGAAAGCTGAAGGCCGACTTCGTAAAATGGAAACTTATGTGACCTCACGCGAATATCAGCTCAACAAGGAAATTAGCCGCTTGTAGATGTGTCATCTGATTATGCTAAACCGCTCTAAATGAGCGGTTTTTTATTATATAAATCAGTGGTCTTAGATATCTCTGTAAAACATTTTTTACGCTTCTGAATGACGGCACAGACGGTCGAGTCCTTTTCCAAATCCCGAATTTCATTAGACTAATGGCAATATTATTTACGAATTATTGGTTAGTGAAGTTATGCCAAAATCTACGCAGTACCAGTCGAGAGAATCTGATGAAAATGGCTTTATTGCATGGTCAGATGAAGAGAATCAGATTTGGTCCGAGCTGTATGCACGCCAACTACCACTTGTTGAAGCCCGCGGATGTCAAGAGTATCTTGATGGCCTAGAGCTACTTCAACTCAATAAGAATGAAATTCCGCAGCTGCCTGACATAAATAAAGTGCTCATGGAGAAAACGGGCTGGCAAACGGCTGAAGTTCCTGCACTTATCAATTTTGGCGAATTTTTCCGATTGCTTGCCAATAAGCAATTCCCTGTAGCAACATTTATTAGAACGCGTGAAGAATTCGATTATTTGCAAGAGCCTGATATTTTTCATGAAGTGTTTGGACATTGTCCTTTGCTCACTAACCCCGCTTTTGCCCATTTCACACATACTTACGGTAAATTGGGGCTTGAGGCGAGCAAAGAAGACAGAGTATACCTAGCGCGCCTCTATTGGTTTACTGTTGAATTCGGTCTTGTGCGTGCTAATGGTGATTTGAAAATCTATGGTGGTGGTATTCTGTCTTCCCCAGGTGAGACTATGTATGCGTTAGACAGCGACAAACCGGTACGACATCCTCTTACCGCCATTGATGCTCTGCGTACGCCATATAGAATTGATATTATGCAGCCGCTTTATTATATCTTGCCCGAATTCGATCATTTGTTTGAGTTAGCCGAGATGGACATCATGGCTTTGGTGCAAAAAGCGAAAGCATTGGGGCTGTTTTCCCCGCTTTTCCCACCAAAAGAGAAAAAAGCGGGCTAAGTTGAAAAACAAACCTTTTCGAGCAAACGTTAACTAAATGTTTTTTAAAGGATGCCGCTCAAAAGAGCGGCATCCTTGTGTTTGGTTTATTTTAAAAGGCTTCGTACTCGGTTCATCGCATTTTTCATTGAGTGTAACAATTATAATGTTATCTTTTTGTAAAAGTGTGATATCTTGTACAATTAAGTTTACAACCTCATTGAAACACCCTATGCGCTTAGAAATCAGTTGTCAGGACCGCCTTGGCATAACCCAAGACGTTTTAGATATTCTAGTTACCAAAGAAATCGATCTTCGCGGTATCGAGATAGACCCAGCAGGTAAAATTTTCCTTAATTTTCCCAATATTGAGTTTGCCGATTTTCAACATCTAATGCCTCAAATACGTCGAATAGACGGTATTGAAGATGTAAAGACGACATTGTTCATGCCCGGGGAAAGGGAAAAAAACCAGCTCTCTGCAATTTTACGCACGTTGCCAGACCCTGTATTTTCCATTGATGCAAAGGGAAATGTATTGCTTTGTAATGAAGCTGTTTGCGCTGGTTTAGAGTTGCCTAATAGCGAAATAGAGGGCAGCGATATCAGCGAGTTGGTAAAGGGCTTTAATTTTACCAAGTGGATGGATGGCAAATCACCCGGCCCACAATCGTCAAAAGTGAAGTTTATTCAACAGGATTACTTGGCCGACATGCTGCCTATTACGGTACCGGATGGCGATCAAAATAAAATTATGGCCGGTGCCGTGGTTATTTTGAAGTCTGAAATGCGTCTTGGGCAACAATTTACTGCGTTTCACCAATCGCCTACCGACAGCTTTGACAGGTTTGTTACGCAGTCGCCGTTTATGAAGCGTGTGGTACATGAAGCAAAACGCGTTGCCGACCTTGACGCGCCGATACTTGTTTTCGGAGAGACTGGCACGGGCAAAGAAATGATTGCTAGGGCATGCCATCAGTCTAGCCGAAGAAGCGAGGGGGCTTTCCTAGCACTTAACTGCGCGTCGCTACCAGATAGCGTGGCAGAGACTGAGTTGTTTGGTTATGCGGCAGGTGCGTTTAATCAGCCAAATGCAAAAGTGGGCTTGCTCGAACAAGCAAAGGGAGGCACGCTGCTTCTCGATGAGATTGCTGATATGTCAGCGCAGCTGCAGGCCAAATTACTGCGTGTGCTAGAGGACGGTGAGTTCAGACGTGTAGGTGATGCACAGCCTGTTAAAGTTGATGTTAGGTTTATATGCACGACGTGCAGGGACCTAGGGCAACTTGTTGAGGAAGGGCGCTTTAGAAAAGAGCTTTACTACCGCTTGAATGTACTTAGTCTAGTCATGCCGTCGTTGAAAGATCGCCGTCAAGATATTGTACCTTTAGCCGAGTCTTTTATCGTTCAACACAGTACGAAGTTAGGACGCAGACCCGCAAAATTAAGCAAGTCTTGTGTTGATTTCCTTCAACAATATCCGTGGCCAGGAAATGTAAGACAACTTCAAAACGCATTGTATCGTGCGTTGTCGTTGTTAGACGGTAAAGAGATAACGAAAGAAGATATCCAGCTACCAAGTTGTGCACCAAGCGTAACCTATATCGACGAAAACTTTGACGGTACCCTTGATGAAGAGGTTAAGAAGTTTGAAAAGGACTTACTCAAACGGCTTTATCCTTCTTATCCTAGTACGCGCCAATTGGCTAAAAAGCTTGGCTTGAGTCATACCGCTATCGCCAACAAACTGCGCGAATACGGTATTAACAAAGCGACGGTTAAGCTGTAAAACGTTCAGAAATATGCGTCACGCTTTGGCCCAATTATTGGGGCTAGAGCGTGTTACGTTTTATTTACAATATGGCTGCGTCCCAATAAATAAGGCCATTCACAGGGACTTCTTCCTTTTTGCGTACACCCTTTCTTACAGCCTCAAAAAACTTCGGTAAGACGACCCTTCTCAAGACCTACTGACTAATGGCATAACTATATGACAGCACAATAAGCATAGATTACATACATTCGAGGAAAGACTAATGAAACTGGCTACGTATAAAAACGATACTCGAGACGGCTGCTTGATGGTGGTATCACGAGACCTTTCTCGAGCGTGCAGCGCCCATGATATTGCGAAAACAATGCAAGAAGCGTTAGATAATTGGCAAACGATCGCGCCTCAGTTGCAAATGCGCTACCAGCAGCTAAATGACGACGCATGTGAGAGCATCGCGTTTGATACAACCCGCTGTGAATCGCCTCTTCCACGCGCATACCAATGGGCTGATGGCAGCGCCTATGTAAACCACGTTGAATTGGTAAGAAAGGCGCGAGGTGCCGAAATGCCAGAAAGTTTCTGGACCGACCCATTGATGTACCAAGGTGGCTCTGATGATTTCATTGGTCCAAATGATGACATTATTTTGCCGAGCGATGATTGGGGTATCGATTTTGAAGGTGAAGTTGCCGTTGTTACTGACGATGTGCCAATGGCGTGTACGCCAGCACAGGCTGCAGAGCGTATTCGACTTGTGATGCTCGTGAATGACGTATCACTTCGCGGCCTTATTCCTGGTGAATTGGCTAAAGGGTTTGGTTTCTTTCAATCAAAGCCGGCTTCTAGTTTCTCGCCCGTTGCAGTGACGCCTGATGAACTTGGAGATGCATGGGGCGAGAGTAAGGTGCATTTGCCCCTACGCTCTACCTATAATGGTGAGTTGTTTGGCAAGCCTGAAGCGGGCCAGGATATGACGTTTGACTTCTCAGAGCTGGTTGCCCACGCAGCGAAAAGCCGCAATTTAGGTGCAGGGGCCGTTATCGGTTCTGGAACGGTATCAAACAAACAAGGAACTGAGCATGGTTCTGCCATCAGTGAAGGCGGTGTTGGTTACTCTTGTATAGCTGAAGTACGCATGATTGAAACCATTCGCGACGGAAAACCGTCCACACCATTTATGCAGTTTGGCGACCGCATCCGCATAGAAATGCTCGATAGCGATGGCAACAGTATTTTTGGTGCAATTGAACAACAAGTAAAGCCACTAAATTAAGGGTTATGTGACTTATACGTTGAAGTTACACAGAGCAGAAGTGTGAATTTACAGCTACGATTAGGTAGCTGTAGGTCACAGTCAATTCTTTGTTATTCTAGGTGGTATTATGAGCATAAAATTATACGGCTACTGGCGCTCGACGGCGTCATATCGTGTGCGTATCGCGCTTAACTTAAAAGGCGTTGAATACGAGTACATTCCTGTGCACTTAGTCGATAATGGTGGTGAACAACACAGCGAGCGCTACACAAGTTTAAATCCATCGCATTTGGTGCCAACGCTCGTTGACGACGATGAAGACATCATCCTCAACCAATCGATGTCTATTATTGAGTACCTTGACGAACGTTATGAAGGGCAGCATCGACTTGTGCCAGAGCATAGAACGGAACGCGCTCGTATTCGAGCGCTAGCGCAAGACATTGCCTGTGATATACAACCGCTAGGAAATCTACGTGTACTTAATGCCCTTAAGGGCAACTTTGAGGCGCAGCAACAAGACGTAATACGTTGGGCTTCACACTGGATAAAAACGGGGTTTGACGGGATTGAAAAGCGTCTACAAACCCAGTCTGGTAAATACTGTTTCGATTTTGACGTAACCATGGCTGACGTATGTCTAGTACCGCAGGTTTACAATGCGCTTCGTTTTAATGTCGATATGACACCGTACCCTCTAATTACGAAAATTGTCAGTAACTGTAATGCGCTAGATGCGTTTGAAAAAGCAAAACCTGAAAACCAAATAGATGCGAATTGATGGTTGCCGTAACGTATTTTGAGTTAACTAAAAAGGGCTGCTTTTATGCAGCCCTTTTTTATAACCGGCAATGCAAAGCACGTTGATAAAACGCACCTTGATATAACATGTTTACTGACGTTTTATAGGTAATTCAGTGGTATTCTTTACCTGCTTGAGGGCAAACGTAGAGCTTAAGTGGTCAACCAAAGGAAGATGAGTAAGCTTCGTTTTAAGCAAGAATTCGTACTCTTCAATGCTTTCAACAATCACTTTAAGTAAATAGTCTTTTTCACCGCTAGTGGTATGACACTCCACAATTTCATCAATATTCTGAACGGCATTTTCGAAGTCGGTTAACGAGTCACCATCGTGATTTTTCAGCGTAACGTAAATAAAAACAGACACGCCTAAGTTGAGTTTCTTACTATTTAGCAGGGTTACCTTGCCTAAAATAATGCCGTCTGCTTCCATTCGTTTTACGCGACGCCAGCAAGGTGTATGAGAAAGCCCAACCCGTTGACTTAAGTCAGCCATAGATACCGTGGCGTCTTGCTGCAACACTCGCAATATTTCACGATCAAATTTATCCAATTTCATGAACACTGTTTCCGTCGTTTTTATGATGTTTATTATATATAAAAAAAAATCCTAGGATAGTTGTCCTAGAAAAATAGTATTCAAATCTAATCCGTTTCAGTTTGTAAATTTCATTAACAAACTTTGCAACACGCGTCCTCAAAATAATCAGCTACCATGGCTTAATTGCGCTGGTCCCCGAGTTGTCGTTACAGCGTACTCAAATAATAAAATTCACCTCAGAATATAATAGGGAATGTATGTCAGTTTTTGATCACCCAGAGTTCGATGAACATGAACACGTAGCGTTTTACCACGATGAAAAAGCGGGTTTAAGTGCCATTATTGCCGTACACAACACTAACCTTGGTCCTGCTCTCGGTGGGTGCAGAATGTGGCCCTATGTAAATAGCGGTGAAGCGCTCACTGACGTGCTTCGACTGTCAAAGGGGATGACGTATAAAGCAGCGATGGCAAACCTTGAGCTAGGAGGCGGTAAATCGGTCATTATCGGTGATCCTAGAAAAGAAAAAACGCCTGAAATGATGAAAGCGATGGGCAAGTTTGTAGAATCATTGGGCGGTAAATATTTTACTGCTGAAGATTCAGGAATTGCTGTAAGTGATTTGCAAACGATGGCGACGGAGTCTGACTATATTGCTGGTGTAGATGCTAAGTATCATTACGCTGGTGAAGTACCAGATGGAAACCCTGCACCATCGACTGCATATGGCGTATTTGTTGGCTTAAAAGCGACTGTGGAGTATGGCCTTAAGCGCAGTCTAGATGGTGTTTCGGTTGCTATTCAAGGCATGGGCCACGTTGGTTATCGTCTAGCAAAACATCTCCACGAGCACGGGGCTACGCTGTATGTGGCAGATATCTATCCAGAGGGCGTTGAAAAAGCGGTTGCCGAGTTAGGCGCTACTGCGGTAGCTCCAGAGGAAATATTAAGCTTAGATGTTGACGTGCTAGCGCCTTGTGCATTGGGCGCAGCAATCAATGATCACTCTTTACCGAATATTAAAGCGAAAGTCATTGCCGGTGCGGCCAACAATCAGCTTGCTAGAGAAGACATTGGTGAATTACTGATGAAGCGCGGAATCTTGTATGCCCCTGATTACGTGATAAACGCTGGTGGCGTCATAGATATCTTCCATCAAAGAATGCCATCTAGCTCGAATGAAGCAATGCGCGCACATATTGAACAAATAGGGGATACCCTACAGGAAATATACACACGTGCAGAGCAAGAGGGCGCCGCGACAAATCGCGTAGCTAACGTCATTGCACAAGAGAGATTTACTTTAAAGGGTTGAAAACTCTCTATCAAATCGTCATAATGCGCCCCGCACTGAAGCAGGGCGTTTCAAATGATTATTTGTTAAGCACCTTGTGTCGATGCTTTTCTATGGTGGGCTTTTGGTCCTCCCGCAATGATACTCTGTGAACCCGGTCAGGCCTGGAAGGGAGCAGCCGCAGCAGACGACTCATGTGCCGGGATGTGGCTGGGAGCCCGCCACCCAATACTCAAGTGTATAAAACTTACGGTATCACCTACGCACTTTCTTGCGATTTATTTTTCTCTGATTCGTCCAAATATTTTAGTGCTTTGCTTATGGCATGTTCGACGTTCATTTCCATCTGCTTCCGCTCGCTTTGTGGTAGATAAAATGCCATATCAACCTCGTAACGAATGTATCGTGGTGGCACTTGATTAAGTGCTAAACAGCACAGATCAGCCAAGTAATCTGTTGTTTTCGTTTTATCCAATCCCATTTTACTGATTCGTTCTAATACAAGGTGTTCGTAATAGTTGTGAATGTCATCATCGAGTTTCATTTACATACCCTTCTTTTTATCGCGCACTCGGCTTACATTGATATATTCATAATGCATTACGTGCTTAATATGACCAATGCAATGTCCACATTCAACCGCATGCATGGACATATTTTTATACAGTAGAGTATAAAGTACTGAACAATATGCAGCCTGTCACTATAAAGGTATAGCTTGTATTCTGTGGTTGTCGAGTGGGCGGTGTTAGAATTGCCTGATAACAAAAAGACAAGCAGTACACGAAAAGCGAGAACGGCATGAAAAAGAACATTGAGCCTTGTTACTATGGCGATTACCTTCAGCTAGATAAGATTTTGGGAGCACAGTCCCTTCAAAGCGAAAAATACGGCGAAGCGGCACATGAGGAAACACTATTCATTATAGTGCATCAAGTTTACGAGCTGTGGTTTAAACAAGTGCTTCACGAACTAAACGCCGTTATCGACACTTTTCATCAAGACAGTGTTCAAGATCAGCAGCTACCTCAGGTGGTATTGCGTTTGCAGCGTGTCATACAAATTCAACGTTTGATGAATGATCAAATCGCCATTATGGAAACGATGACGCCACAACAATTCTTGTCATTCAGAGATTATCTTGTACCAGCGTCTGGTTTTCAGAGTATTCAATTCAAGCGCCTCGAGATTTCTTTAGGGTTAAAACGTGAATTTCGAATTGATTTCGACCAGCAGAGTTTTTACAACCGATTAAATGACAAAGACCGTGCGCTACTTGAAGGTCTTGAAAGAAAACCGAGTCTGTTTGAACTAGTGGACAAGTGGTTGTCTCGTATGCCGTTGTTGAAAATGGAAGGCTTTGACTTTTGGGAATACTACAAAAGCGCGGCAGATGAGATGTTGCAACAAGACTACGATACTATTTCTGCTAATACGATGTTGTCGGAATCCGAGCAGCGTCAAGAGTTGAAAGATTGGAAAGCAACCAAAGAGAATTTTGATGCGCTATTCAATCAAAAGCAGTTTGAAACCTTGCGCACAGAAGGAAAGTTCCGATTAAGTCATAAAGCGTTACTTTCAGCGCTTTTCATAAAGCAGTATTCAGAAGAACCCATTTTCAATTTGCCTTTCCAATTGATCACTGCCTTAACGGAAATTGACGAACAACTTACTATTTGGCGATACCGTCATGCAATGATGGTGCAACGTATGCTTGGCACCAAAATAGGTACAGGCGGTTCATCAGGTCATCACTATTTGAAAAGAACTACTGAATCTAACCGTATATTTCTAGACTTTTTCAATATGGCGACCTTTTTATTGCCAAAAAGCGCGCTTCCCGATTTACCGGATGCAGTAAAGCGTAAACTGGGGTTTTAGGGATAGCTACTGTAGCCGATTTTCACCTGTGATGTTTAAGAGAGATACAAACTGTTAAGGAAGACGAGCAACGCGACATATTACTATGTCGCTTTTTTTTTCTTATCGCGAAAAAAACGACCAACTGGTCTTATTTCCATTGCTTGTTAGGCGTGTTACTTTCAAACTCGAACGTAAGGGTAATCGTTTAACCTCGTTTGCGTGGTGTTTTGAAACATCAAACGCCGCTGGAACGCTTTATACAAGCACATTTCCCGTATACCCATGGAAAGTATAACGTTGAAAAGAAAGTAAAGGGCTGAATTAATCGATTAAGTATTGAACCAGCATGCTGTAATTTAGCTACAAACCGATTTGTTTGGTTATTAATCAACTGATCGAAAAACCATGTTGTGTAAACAGCCTGTTACTTGACTCGTTATACCAATCCGTGTGAGTATACTACGTTCGTAGTACTGACAATTGCCGTCGGTACTACATTCCTGAAACAAAATTGTGAAAGTTTTATACGCCCCTTGCCCGAATATTTTCCTATCGGCGAGGATTCAAATAAGAAATTTGGTTGGGAACTATGTCCAAAATGAGCAAGAGAACTCTTATTGCTTCTACTGTTATGGGTGCATTCGCACTAACAGGTAGCGCAGTCTCTGCAGATACGCTAGAAGATCTTCATAAAGAAGAAGCGAAAATCCACGCGGCTGCAGCGAAATCTCAAGAAAAAATCAACACGTTGTTTGAACAATCTCAAGAACTACTTGTTGAGTATCGTCAAACAGTAGATGAGACAGAAAACCTTAAGATCTACAACGATTACATCGCAAGCCTTGTTGCAGACCAGCAACGTGGTATCGATTCACTTCAGCGTCAAATCGACAGCATCGAAGAAACTAAGCAGGGCATCGTTCCTCTTATGTTCCGCATGATTGACAGCCTAGAGCAGTTCATCAAGCTTGACCGTCCTATTCACCTTGAAGAGCGTCTTGCTCGCGTTGAACGTCTACGCGACCTAATGGCTAACTCTAACGTAACTGTTTCTGAACAGTTCCGTCAGGTGCTAGAAGCATACCTAGTAGAAGTTGAGTACGGTACTAAGATCAACTCTTACCAAGGTACTATCAACGACGCTGGTACAGAAGTAACTGTTGACTTCTTCAACCTTGGTCGTGCTGCTCTTACTGCGCTTTCACTAGACCAAACTCACGCATGGGTTTGGAACAATGAAACTCGCACTTGGGAAAAACTAGGCGATGAGTACCTGTCTTCAGTAATCGAAGCAGTGAAAATGGCTAACGGTTCAATCCCAGCGGACCTAATTAAAATTCCAGTTAGCGCAGCGGAGTAATAGTTAATGAAACCAGTATTCAAAACTCTTTTAGCCGCTGTTGCAGTTGCGGTTACAGCAACCGGAGCACAAGCTCAGGAAGCAAAGAGCCTTAAAGATCTTCTTGATCAAGTACAACAAAACCGTGTTTCTGAAGCACGCCTAGACAAGCAACGCGAAGCTGAATTCCAATCAGCACGTGCAGATAAGCAAGCACTTCTTCGCAAAGCACAAGCTGACCTTAAAGCGGAACAAGCACGTGGCGATCGTCTACAGAAGCAATTCTCAGACAACGAAGTAACGCTGAACGAGAAAGCCGCTGAGCTTGACCAAGCGACAGGTACGCTTGGTGAAATGTTCGGTGTTGTACGTCAAGCGTCATCTGAAGCGTTTGGTCGTATCTCTACTTCAATCGTAAGTGCGCAGTTCCCTGGCCGTGGCGAGTTCCTAGCTGCAATGTCAGAAGACTCTAAAGGTCTTCCAAACATCAAAGAACTTGAAGACCTTTGGTTTGCACTTCAAAAAGAAATGACTGAAGGCGGTGAAGTTGTTAAGTTCACTACTGAAGTTGTTAATCTAGACGGTGGTTCATCACAGCAAGAAGTACTACGTGTAGGTACTTTCAACCTTGTAGGTGATGCAGGTTACCTAGCGTATGACGCTGAAGGTGAAATTGTTCAGCCTCTAGGTCGTCAACCAGATGGTCACTTCGTAGCGTCTACTGCAGACCTAATCGATGCCACATCAGGTTTTACGCCTTTCTATGCTGACCCTTCTCAAGGTGCAATTCTTGGTCTATTGAAGCAAAAAGCGACAATGTCTGAGCGTTATCACGCTGGTGGTCCGGTAGGTTACACAATCACACTAATGCTTGGTGTTGGTTTGTTAATCGGTCTATACAAAATGATCACGTTGACAATTGTTGGCGGCAAAATGCGTTCACAGCTTAAGAACGTTGCTAGCCCGTCTGACAACAACCCACTTGGTCGTATTCTTAAGGTTTACCAAGAGAA
>CAYVST010000056.1:0-290 GCA_964454185.1 uncultured Alteromonas sp. | reverse complement strand
TCCACGTATCGAAAGCGGTATCAACGTAATCAAGATCTTCGCAGCAATTGCTCCTCTACTAGGTCTACTAGGTACAGTACTTGGTATGATCGAGACATTCCAAACTATCACACTATTCGGTACTGGTGACCCACGTATGATGGCTGGAAGTATCTCAATGGCACTTGTAACTACTGCTCAAGGTATTATCGCGGCTCTGCCACTAATCCTTACTCACAGCATCGTAGCTTCTCGTAGCAAGTCAATCATCCACATTCTTGATGAGCAAACTGCGGGTATCGTAGCTGCTC
>CAYVST010000055.1:0-22830 GCA_964454185.1 uncultured Alteromonas sp. | reverse complement strand
CCAGTGGATGGCTTGATTGGGGGTCAATGACGGGTAAATGATGAATATTTTTTTCCGTCATCAATGCCATGGCATCAAATAAGGTACTATTTCCATTTATTTGTGTAGGCTGTCTTGTCATTATTTCACTTACCGACAACTGGGTGTTGAGCGATAGCGCGACGACACGTGAACGCAGGTCTCTATCGGTCACTATTCCCACCAGCATGTTTTCTTCTGTGACAAGTAATGAAGACACTTTTTGCTCTGTCATTAGCTGTGCCGCCTCAGATATCGGCGTATCGTGAGTAACCGAAACAGGTGCTTTATTGATAACTTCAGTTAGCCCTTTATAGAGCCACATTGAATTACTGTCAGATATCGCATTATTCTGCAGAGCATTGTTGCGCAGACCAACAAAGAATCCCTTGATAGTCGGAAGATTCAGCAGCGCATTGACAGATTCGGCATCAAATGCAAAGACGAGCCCTGGACTATCCACCGCTACCGTTAAAGCTGTACTGCGGTTGTCCATTATGGCTGGATAACCGAAATAATCACCTTCGCTGAGGTGACGCGTAGCGCCTTGCCCATCTTCTACAGAGAATTGTCCACTTTGAATCAAATATAGCTTGGGCGCATGCTGGCTAAGCGCCGTAGCATTTTCCGTAGTAAGATAAACCAGTTCCGCACGTTTTATTAGCTGCGCCCTTTGTATTTCATCTAGTGTATCGAAAGGTGCAGAGGTCGCGAGAAAATCCTCAACTTGTTTTGCAATAGCTGACATATTTCAGTTCCTAGGACACATGAACCCTGTATAAAAGAAAAAACCAACCTACTCACTTACGCCAGTAGGTTGGTCATGTAGTTTACTTTATAGGTTTCACTGTTTTAGTGTGCAGACGCTTCGCCCGCTCCTTTTGGATAGCGAATGCTCTCTACCAACTCTTGAATTTCCTCAGGCGCTTCATCCGTCACTTTAAACACGAGGAAAGCCACAACGAAGTTCACTATCATTCCAAGTGTACCAATACCCTCAGGAGAAACACCAAACCACCAATTGTCTGGCGTATTCGCCGCTGGGTTAACAAACTTGAAGTAGATAATATAGGTAGCGGTAAACGCAAGACCTGAAATCATACCTGAGATTGCCCCTTTATCATTCATACGCTTGCTGAAGATACCCATGATTATTGCTGGGAAGAAGCTGGATGCCGCTAAGCCGAAGGCAAAGGCGACCACCTGCGCAACAAACCCCGGCGGATTAATACCGAAGTAACCAGCAATCACAATGGCCACCCCTGCTGCTAATCGCGCATACATAAGTTCGGCTTTGTCTGTGATGTTTGGCATAAAGTTTCGTTTCAACAAGTCATGTGACACTGAGGTCGATATGACCAGCAACAGACCCGCTGACGTTGACAATGCCGCAGCAACACCACCAGCAGCAACCAGTGCAATTACCCATGCAGGCAGGTTTGCAATCTCTGGGTTGGCCAGTACCATGATATCGCGGTCAACTTTCATCTCGTTGCGCTTATCACCTGAGTAGAACATCTTGCCATCACCGTTTTTATCTTCAAAACCGATTAGGCCCGTTTGCTCCCAGTTTTTAATCCACGATGGTGCTTCTGCATAGCTCGTTCCCGTCATTTCAGAACCGTTGATTGTCTCAATCATGTTCACGCGAGCAAACGCAGCAAGAGAAGGAGCCGTAGTGTATAGCAAGGCAATAAACGCTAGCGCATAACCTGCCGATTTACGTGCATCAGCAACTTTTGGAACTGTAAAGAAACGAACAATAACGTGTGGAAGACCCGCTGTACCTACCATAAGTGCAAAGGTAATAAAGAACACATCAATGGTAGATTTTGTGCCCGAGGTATATTCATTAAAGCCCAATTCTACGGACAGCATGTCGAGCTTCTGTAACATGTACATCCCGGAGCCGTCAGCAAGCGTAGCGCCAAACCCTGTTTGAGGTAGGATGTGGCCAGTAACCATAATTGAAATGAAAACCGCCGGCACAATATAAGCAAAAATAAGTACGCAGTATTGCGCAACTTGCGTATAGGTTATCCCTTTCATACCACCCAGTACGGTGTAAAAGAAGACAATAACCATACCAATGACAACACCGGCAACAATGTCTACTTCTAGGAATCGGCTGAATACGACGCCAACACCGCGCATCTGACCTGCCACATAGGTAAAGCAAACAAAGATGGCACAGAATACTGCTACCGTACGCGCTGTCTGAGAGTAGTAACGGTCGCCAATAAAGTCAGGTACCGTAAACTTACCAAACTTACGCAGGTAAGGTGCTAGACATAATGCCAACAGTACATAACCACCGGTCCATCCCATAAGATAAACCGCACCGTCGTACCCCATAAATGAGATAAGGCCTGCCATTGAGATAAACGAGGCGGCAGACATCCAGTCGGCAGCTGTTGCCATACCGTTCATGACGGGTGGAACACCACCACCAGCTACATAGAAATCATTTGTTGAGCCAGCGCGTGCCCAAATCGCAATTGCAATGTATAGTGCGAAAGACGCACCAACGATAATAAATGTGAGTGTTTGAACGTCCATGGCTTACTCCTCGTCTACGCCGTAGCGTTTATCCATAGCGTTCATTTTTGCCATATAGACAAAAATCAAAGCAACGAATACGTAAATAGCGCCTTGCTGAGCAAACCAGAAGCCCAGTTTAAAGCCAAAGAATTGAATTTCGTTTAGTGCATCGACAAACAATATGCCGGCACCAAATGATACGATGAACCATACGACTAAAAGCTTACCAAGGAGAGAAAGGTTCTCCTTCCAGTATGCTTTTTTGTCCTCTTCGTTTCTAAATGCCATTGTTTCACCCTCATGTCAGGTTAACTAGTTGTTATGTTTTTACATTTTCCTAACGCCCGGCTTTTTTAACGTATTGCTACTATCTGGATTTAGCTAAAACCTCTTTCCTTAGCAGCAAAGTCAAGCATTTAGGAGCTCGCGTACTACTCTAGACCTGCCTATGAGAATTCAAAATGAGACCATGGTCGTAGGTAAGACTATGGTCGAAACGATTATAATGAACGCACAGTTGTTAAAAAACAGTTAAAGGAAGACTATGGTATTCGGTTGGGTGACGCTGGCAGTGTTGTACCTTTTTTTACTTTTTTCCCTTGCTAGTTGGGGAGAGAAGAATTCGTCGCGAGCGCGAGCAATAACATCACACCCTGCTATTTATTCACTTGCTTTGGCCATCTACTGTACCGCGTGGACATTTTTTGGCATGGTCGGCCAAGCTAGCCGAGACACGTGGATATACTTGCCTATCATGCTTGGCCCCATTTTAGTTTATGCATTGGGCTATAAGTTTATATACAAAATGACGTTGGTGAGTAAGAAGCAACACATAACAACCATTTCCGACTTTATTGCATCACGTTACGGTAAACGGCAAACCGTAGCACTCGTCGTTACACTTATTGCATTGCTTGCGACTATTCCCTACATCGCGCTGCAACTTAAGGCAGTGGGCGCTACATTTCAGTTACTGACACAACAGTCAAATAGCGACGTCATCATTTTCGCTGCGACCGCGTTTATCGCCGTTTTCGCAATTTATTTTGGTACACGCCAAGCCGACGTCACTGAATATCGACGCGGCTTGATGTTAGCCATTGCTTTTGAATCTACAATCAAATTGCTCGCACTCGTGTTAGTGGCTTTTGTGGGTTACAGTGCATGGAAACGCACAGAATCAGGACCATTTTTTGAGAGTTTTATCAACGATGCAGCGCTGAACCAATTTAGCTCGTTTTCATTTATCGCACAGACAATTATGGCGGCGGCTGCCATTATCTGCTTGCCCCGTCAGTTTCACGTGGCAATTATCGATAACTTAAGCCTTGGTCATATTAAAACGGCAAGATGGCTTTTCCCTTTGTATCTGGCAATTATTTCAGCCGTTATTCCCATTATTGCTATTGCAGGAAAAGCCATTTTTAGCGACGCCGGTATTGAGCCTGATTTTTATGTTTTGTCATTAGCGGTATTTTCTCAGTCAACGCTTCTCCAAGTTATCGTGTTTGTTGGGGGGCTGTCTGCAGCTACCGCAATGATCATCGTGGCAACACTCACGCTCAGTACCATGTTAACCAATGACGTTATTTTGCCTCGCATTCTTGCCTTTAGCGGTCAGGCAGATAGCAAACAAGACTTATCAAGCCGTATTAGGCTGATTCGGCGCATTGTGATTGCGTTTATTTTACTTATGGCCTTCTTCTATCATCACCAAATGACAGGAAGCCGTTCCTTGCACTCCATTGGGCTCATTGCCTTCTCTTTAGTCATTCAATTACTTCCAGCCATCGTAGGTGGTCTATACTGGAAGAAAGCACATGCACACGGCGTATATGCAGGCCTTATGATTGGGCTGGTGATATGGGTGCTGTGGTTGGTTCTTCCTATCGTGAGTGAACAAGTCTCACAAGTGGAACAAAATGAACTGATAAGCCAAGGAGCAATGATAAGTTTGGCAGCAAATACGTTTGTCTACGCTATTTTTTCGTGGTTTGCACCACAGCGACTTATCGATCGTATTCAGGCCGAAGCCTTTGTATCCCCAACTATTTCTTCAAATAATACCGTAAAAACACAAGCAACAAATGTAACGGTGTCTGACCTTATAACCTTACTATCTACGTTTATGGGAACTGGTCGATGTGAGCAGCTTTTAGATCAGTTTAAGCAGCTTAACCACTGCGACCTGAAGCATGAAGCCACGCCCGACGAAGCATTCTTGTCCTTCTGTGAACGTGCGCTTGGTGGGGTCATCGGTGCATCAAGTGCGAAGGTGCTTCTAGACAGTGCCCTTCGCGGAAAGAAAATGGATTTCACGGAAATCATTAACTTTTTCGACGATACCACCCAAGCAATGCAGTTTAACATGACGGCGCTTTTGACCTCCCTTGAGAATATGGACCAAGGAATTAGCGTGGTCGATAAGCATTTAAACCTAGTTGCTTGGAACAAGCGCTATGCCGACTTGTACCCCTACCCTGACAACTTGCTCGCAGTGGGCGCGCCAATTGAAAAACTCATTCGTTTCAACGCTTCGCAAGGCGAGTTTGGCACTGATAATGTTGAAGTTGAAGTGGAGAAGCGTTTGGGTCATCTGCGTTCAGGTATGCCGCACCGTTTTACACGTCAACGCAAAGATGGCCGCGTTATTGAAATGGTGGGCAATCCGTTACCTGGCGGAGGTTTTGTAACCAGTTTTAACGACATCACTGGACACGTTGAAATACAGCAAGCGTTAGAAGAATCGAATATCGATTTGGAAGCCAGAATTAAAAAGCGTACGGAAGAAGTCCACTCCATCAACGCCGAACTACGCCTTGAAATTGAACGCCGCTCAGAAGCAGAAAAAGAGCTGATCAGAGCGCGAAAAGCAGCTGAAGACGCTAACGCCAGCAAAACACGTTTTTTAGCGTTGGCGAGTCACGATGTTTTACAGCCACTCAATGCCGCCAAGCTTTACGCGAGCGCATTAGAAGAACAAGAGCTCTCTGACGCGGCTCACGATATTATTCAAAAACTCAATCACAGCGTTACCTCAAGTGAAAATCTCATCGGCACATTGCTTGATATTGCCCGTTTAGATCAAGGTGAAATGAAGCCTGAGCTAGAAGCTATTGACGTAAACACATTGCTTGCGCCTCTTATTGATGAAATGGCCATGCGTGCAAAAGAGAAAGGCTTGCAATTCACCGCCAAGATCCGCCCATGCTGGGTTATGGCAGATAAGACCTATCTGTATAGAATTGCGCAGAACTTACTCTCAAACGCAGTAAAGTACACAGAAACAGGGAAAGTACTCTTTGCAGTAAGGCCTGTAGGACAAGCGGTTTGTTTTAAAGTTATCGATACAGGTATTGGTATATCAAGCGAAAAGAAAGACAGTATTTTCGGTGACTTTTTCCGTGTTAATGACAGTAAAGAGCATGGTCTAGGTTTGGGTTTAGGCGTAGTAAGGCGCTTGAGTTTGCAGCTAAACAGCGATATCCATGTGACGTCGAATGTAAACAGGGGCAGTTGTTTTTCTTTCTCGCTTGCCAGAGCAAAGCCAAAAACCCTGTCTAGTGAATCTTCGAAACCAAAGAACACGACGTTCAGTGGCATGGATGTGCTTTGCGTAGACGACCAGAAAGAGAACCTAGACGCCATGCAGACTCTACTTTCCAAGTGGGGTGTCAACGTTGCGCTGGCAAACAATTGGGAAGACGCACTTACGTTATGTGAAACCATACAGCCACAGATTTTGTTAATGGATTATCAGCTTAGTCACGATGATGAGAAAAACGGACTTGCACTCATTGAGGAGATAAGAGCTCGATTGAACGTTGTCGTGCCAGCGGCACTAATTACCGCAACGCCGGACGATGGCTTGGTCACACAATGCAAGGCTCAGGGCGTAAATTTTTTGTCTAAGCCATTGAAGCCGGCAAAGCTTAGGGCCTTATTGCAAAGTATGACGCGTTACATTAGAGAAGCGAAAAACGTGAGTTAGGGCGATAGCCATCGCCCAATTAACAGTGGATGTGTTATTTACCTAAAAACTCTTCGGGTACTCTATTTTCTTCCACTTTTTGCACTGGCTTTTCCACTGCCGATTTCGAAACCACTTTTCCCATTGAACCCCATTTCACTTTTGGGTTAAGTAATACGGGACGCGTTAATATGAGGTTATTCGGATACATTAATGTTTCACGGTCAGCAGTAACCAGCCGAGTGCTAAAGGGACCCACGTCGGCAATAACGCCTTCAATATAGTTATCTCCATCCAAAATACGCACGTAATTTCCACGTCGGTAAGCCACGTTAGTTAATAGAATGAAGTAAGCTGTGATGTTGCTGATGAGAGACCAACTAGCAAATAAAGCAACGCCAGTTACAGTCAAAATAGACGTCGACAATACCAAAAGGCCAGAAAAGTCGATGCCCCACGCTAGTAAAAGCAAAGCAATAGATAGCGTCGCAACCAATACTCTGGCAGCAAACAGCCCTTTAATAGCGCTACTGGATTTTAACTTGGATTTCTCAATATTGGTTTCAAGTTTTGGCAGAAGCTTTCTCGACATCGCCAAATAAATTAACAAAACCACACCGCTCCACACGACGTTCGACTGGTATTCGGTTAACCACGTCAAAAACGCGTGCCACCACTCATACATTGCATTAAACCTTAAAAAAGACATATCAATTTTCTTTCATGCTATCGCGAAAATCGCATAACTTCATGCATTAAAAGGAATCGACACAACAAGAATTATTCGTAAGACACCGTTTGCACCTTACATTAGTATGCGCGCAAAAATACTTGTCTAAATTATATTCACGTTCTAACGTGGTATAGACAATCCTGATATCTACTACAAATTACAGGCTTTTCAATAATGCGTATCGCAATACTTTCCAGAAACCCACGTCTATATTCTACTTCACGCCTTGTTGAAGCGGGACGAGCGCGCGGGCATGAGGTAGATGTAATCGACACAATGCACTGCTATATGGACATCACAAGTGCACGACCATCAGTGCGTTATCATGGTAAAAAGCTTCCCTACTACGATGCGGTTATTCCTCGCATTGGAGCATCGGTGACGTTTTATGGCACATCGGTCGTTCGTCAGTTTGAAATGATGGGAACATACAGTCTCAACGAGTCTGTCGCTATTAGCCGCTCACGGGATAAGCTTCGTTCACTGCAGCTTTTATCCAGAAAAGGTATTGGCATGCCACGTACTGGTTTCGCGCACCACCCTGATAAAATCGACGACGTAATTAAAACCGTCGGCGGCGCTCCGGTAGTCATAAAGCTGCTAGAGGGCACTCAGGGTATCGGTGTTGTACTTGCTGAAACACAAAAAGCAGCAGAGTCGATCATTGAAGCGTTCATGGGGCTAAACGCCAGTATATTAGTACAAGAATTTATTAAAGAAGCTGGTGGTGCCGACATTCGCTGTTTTGTTGTTGGTGGTAAGGTCGTCGCAGCAATGAAGCGACAAGCCGCGCCTGGTGAGTTTCGCTCAAACTTACACCGCGGTGGCCAGGCAAGCTTGGTACGTTTAAGCCCAGCTGAACGTAAGACCGCAGTAGATGCCGCAAAAACCATGGGGCTAAACTGCTGTGGCGTCGATATTCTGCGCTCTAACAATGGCCCGGTAGTGATGGAAGTAAACTCGTCTCCCGGTCTTGAGGGCATCGAGAAAGCAACCAACAAAGATGTTGCCGCGATGATCATTGAGTTTATTGAAAAAAGTGCTGAGCCACATAAAACAAAAACCCGTGGCAAAGGCTAGGCGTGCAATAGCGCTATGTTCGAAATAGGAAAACGTGAGTGGTAAAAAACGCAGTTAAAGACGTGCTCAACATAGGTGGCATAGACATCGCGCCAGGTGAGACAAAGAAAATAGAGCTAGAAATGCCGCCGTTGTACACGGCGACAAATATGAGTATTCCGGTTTATGTTAAACGTGGTAAACGCCCGGGACCCACCATGTTTGTGAGCGCAGCTATTCATGGTGACGAGCTAAACGGTATTGAAATTGTGGGCAGATTGATCCGCTCAAAATCGATTTCAAACATTAGAGGGACCTTGATAGCTGTGCCTATGGTGAACGTGTATGGCGTATTAAACCAATCTCGTTATTTGCCTGACCGACGCGACCTAAATCGCAGTTTTCCAGGAAGTAAAAAAGGGTCATTGGCAGGCAGACTTGCCAACTTATTTTTTACGGAAATTGTAAGCAAGTGCGACGTGGGTATCGACCTTCATACTGGCGCAATCCACCGCAGTAACTTGCCACAGATTCGAGCTGATTTGGATGACGAAAAAGTCCTTGAAATGGCAAAAGCTTTTGGCGTACCTGTATTGCTTAATGCAGAATTAAGGGATGGCTCATTAAGAGAATCGGCCAGTGAAAGCGGTGTAAAAATTTTATTATACGAAGCAGGTCAAGCGCTGCGATACGACGAGTTTTCTATTCGAGCTGGCGTAAAAGGCATCATTAACACCATGCGTCACTTGGGGATGTTGAATAAAAGCCGTAGCAAGGGGCACAGTATTGAACGTTTTATTGCCAGACAGAGCGGTTGGGTTCGAGCACCAGAAAGCGGCTTTGTAACGCACCTCGCGCAGCTTGGCGATCACGTTGAAAAGGGTGATAAATTGGCAATAATTGCAGACCCGTTTGGCAACTACCTAGATAGTTTAGAGAGCCCTGCCGAGGGTGTGGTCATTGGTAAACAAAATATTCCGCTGACGCAAGAAGGCGAAGCGGTTTACCACATTGCCTACTTTTCCGAGCCTGATACAGTTGCAGAGCACGTTGAGTTGCTTCAAGACAGTTTATTGCCTCCACAACAAGGCACCGTTGAATAACATTGGCAAAAAAACCTATGAAAAACAAGAAAATTGTAGGCGCAGTTGAGCTATGTGATTTACCAAAACTAGCGATAACAGATCTCAACGTGCGCGTAGATACTGGTGCCGCCACATCATCGCTTCATGTCGACAACATTGAAGAGTTTGAGAAAAATGATGAACTGTGGATTACGTTTGATATTCACCCTGACATTCACAATGTTGAACGTGTTGTCCGTCGTGAAGCAAGAGTGGCGGGAAAAAAGCGCGTAAAAAGTTCAACGGCCACATTGGAAAAGCGCTATGTCATAATTACGCCTATAATTATGGGTAAGCACCAGTGGGATATTAAACTTACTCTTACTGACAGGTCGGAAATGACGTACTTGATGCTTTTAGGAAGAGAGGCTATGAAGGGACAGTTTATCGTAGACCCTGAATTTGACTTCTTACTTACAGGTAAAGACTAGCGTACAGATTTAACGTTTCACTGTGTAGCGCATGTTATTGGCAACGTATACACTTAAGTAACTACTTACCTTAAGTGCACCAGGGAGTATGAAGTGCACTTAAGAGTCAGCAAATGAAATATGGACATTGTGATGACTCTCAAATCTTGTTTACTACTATTTGTTTGCACTGTATTGATACCACTCAATAGTGCTGTGGCGCAGAAGCAACCGAAAACACTGGCATCTCAGTTGCCCCACACCGTGTTAAGGCTACCTAATATTCACCCTGGCAGAGATGCCGTTTACGCTTATGCGAAGCAACTTCTTACCGAAGCGTTGGAGGTTACTGCAAACGACTACGGTACATTTGAATTACTTGTGAGTTCCCAAGAAACCGCGCAAGAGCGTCAACTTAGGAGTCTTGAGCATGAACTGCTTGATGTAACCTGGAGTGTAACATCGCTAGAACGTGAGCAGCACTTTCTCCCCATTCGGATACCTATTATGGCTGGTCTCTTTGGCAAACGTGCTCTTCTTGTTCGTGAAGGAGAGACGCGTTTTGAAAACGTAGAATCACTTGAAGACTTACAGCGTTTTCGCGCAGTGTTGGGATATGACTGGCCTGACACTCGGATTTTTAAAGCCAATAACATCCCTGTATTAGAAACCACATATAGAGCATCATTTAGGATTGTTTCTGAAGGCTTTGCCGATATGTTTCCGCGAAGCGTGATGGAGATAGAAGAAGAACTAGAAGATAGCCGTCTTTCTCAAGGCTTAACTATCGACAACAACTTAATTGTGTCCTATGCCAGTCCCATCTTTTTCTTTGTGGGCAGTGATAACCATCAGCTAGCAGGCAGAATAGCGCAAGGGTTGCTGATCCTGTTCGAAACAGGGAGATTTCAAACACTTCTGACCCAGCAAGAAGGGTATAAACAAGGCATGAGTTTGATAAGTGGTCGCCGAATCATCGACATCCAAAACCCGTTGTTGAGTGAGCAAAGTAAGCTTGCCCTTGAACGGTTTCTCCCCGAGTTCGAGCTTTCTGTGGAAACAGCCCTATACATTGAAGAAGAAAGCGATCAGTAAAAGTAAGTACTTACAACTCTGTTAGTTACTGCGACGGTGGTTCAAGCTCCAGTTGAGAGGCGATTAAAACGGCTTGAGTGCGATTATTGATGCCTAGTTTTTTGAAAATTGCAGTGACGTGAGCCTTAACCGTGGCCTCTGCAATATCTAGGTTGTATCCAATTTGCTTATTCAATAATCCATCACGCATGTAACACAGCACTTTGTATTGAGACGGTGTCAACGCTGCTACTTTGTCTGCTAACTCAGAGAACGCTTCGTTCACTTCATCTACATTTTCACTTAAGTTCTCGGGAAGCCATACATCGCCATCTAAAATAGCTTCAACAGCATTAGCAATATCATGGGCGCTGGCTGTTTTGGGGATAAAACCAAGTGCACCGACGCTTATTATTTTTGATATAAGCGTAGAGTCTTCAGTTCCAGAAACCACCGCAACAGGTAAGTCCGGAAATAGCTTTCGGATATGCAGCAAGCCGAACAGATCATTACTGCCCGGCATGTGAAGATCGAGTAACAATAAGTCAATATCATCGTTATTCAAAATATCGACGGTTGCATTCAAGTCGCCTGCCTCTTTAAGCGTTAAGGCAGGCATCGACAATGACAATGCACCTCTAAGAGCATCGCGATACAGCGGGTGATCATCTGCGATTAACAGCGTTATCATCATCTATGTCCTTGATTATTTATTGAGTCTCTCCTCTATCAGTGTATCAACAACCGATGGATCCGCCAACGTTGAGGTATCACCTAACTGTTCATGTTCGTTTGCCGCTATTTTACGCAAAATACGACGCATAATTTTGCCCGAGCGTGTTTTCGGTAGACCTCGAGACCATTGAATCATATCTGGAGTCGCAATCGGGCTCAGCTCTTGGCGCACCCATCCTTTTAACTCTTTAGTCAATGTCTCGTCCGCTTCAACGCCTTCATTGGGCGTTACATAGACATAAATACCTTGGCCTTTGATATCATGTGGAAAACCAACAACCGCCGCTTCTGCGACTTTCGGGTGTGCCACTAACGCACTTTCAATTTCAGCAGTACCAAGACGATGGCCCGACACGTTGAGTACATCGTCAACACGGCCAGTGATCCAGTAGAAACCGTCTTCATCACGACGGGCACCATCTCCAGTAAAATAAACGCCTTTGTAAGCACTAAAGTAAGTATTGATAAATCGTTGATGATCGCCATAGACGGTTCTAGCTTGACTAGGCCAACTGTCTTTTATCACAAGGTTTCCTTCTGAAACCCCTTCTAACTCGTTGCCATCAGCGTCAAATAATGCGGGTTGGATACCAAAGAAAGGTCGCGTTGCAGAACCCGGCTTAAGCTCCGTAGCCCCAGGTAGCGGCAGTATCATATGGCCACCTGTTTCAGTTTGCCACCATGTGTCAATAATAGGGCAGCGACCTTTACCAATAACACGATGATACCATTCCCATGCTTCAGGATTTATAGGCTCACCAACCGTACCCAATAAACGCAATGACGAGAGATCACAGCCCTCAGCGGGCACATCGCCGTGTGCCATCAAAGCACGGATAGCAGTAGGTGCAGTGTATAAACTATTTACTTTATACTTTTCTACAACCTGCGCTATACGCTTCACATCCGGGTAGGTCGGGACACCTTCAAAGAATACCTGAGACGCAGCATTGACCATGGGGCCATAGACCATATAACTATGGCCGGTGATCCAACCAACATCTGCCGTACACCAATAAATATCATCTTCTTTGTAGTCAAAGGCGTACTTAAAAGTCATTGCAGAATACAGCAGATATCCGCCCGTGGTGTGTACCACTCCTTTCGGCGTGCCGGTAGAACCTGATGTATAAAGAATAAATAGCGGATCTTCAGCATTCATCACCTCAGGTTCACACTGTGCAGAGCAACCTTCTACGGCGTCATGCCACCACACATCATGCTGGCTATTCCAGTCTACGTCGCCACCTGTCAGCTTGTGCACTAAAACATGCGTAATCGATGGGCAAGCATCCCCTGCTAGCGCTTTATCCACATTAGCTTTCAGTGGGATCGTACGCCCGGCACGTCGTCCTTCATCCGCGGTGATAACCACTTTTGCACTACTGTCGTTGATACGATCGGCAATGGCGTTGGGCGAAAACCCACCGAAAATCACTGAGTGCACCGCGCCTATTCTCGCGCAAGCTAGCATCGCATAGGCCGCTTCAGGCACCATGGGCATATAAATGGCGACGCGATCACCTTTGGTGACTCCCATTTCCTTCAGCGCATTAGCTAGCTTACACACTTCATAATGCACTTGTTGATAGGTAATATCTTGACTGTCTTCTGGTGAATCACCTTCCCAGTGAAACGCCACTTTTGTTGCATTATTTGCTAAGTGGCGATCAATACAGTTGTAGCTAGCATTTAGCTCCCCATCTTCAAACCACTTAATAGACACATCATTCTCACCAAACACGGTATTCTTTACTTTCGTTGGCTTGGTGTACCACTCGAGTGTAGATGCATGTTCAGCCCAAAAAGCTTCTGGCTGCTCGACAGATTGCTGGTACATAGCATCGTATTGTGAAGCATTTAGGTGTGTAGACTGAAGAATGTTTTCGGGTACAGCGTAAGTTTTGCTTGTGGTCATAAATTGTCTCCACGTCAAAAGTGTAAAAATTTTGTTGTATGTTGTAACACTCTAATCATCTACCCACAAAGCAAAATGAGACTTTGGTCTTAACATAATAAGCACAAAGCCTTTCATGCAAGAATGAAATGTGGGGCATGTAAAAATGATAAGTAGAAGCAAGTTAGGCGTGACTGACCATCAGGCACGCCTTGTAGTTTCCAACGTGTAGCTTTAGAACTTAAAGACCACACCAGCTCGACCAACCGATGCAGTAAAGCTTTCGAAGTCTACGCCATACTCTGTGTCAAAATGCGTAAACTGAGCAAACGCTGTTAGACTGCTGGTTACTTTGTATCCATAGTTGATATAAGCTGTGGTGTTTTTGTTCAATTCAGTCAATGAAAGTCTTGCTCGGTCGTCAGAATCTACAGACGCACTTGCATAGCCTACACGTATGTTGTGTTTAGGGCTCACCTTCCAATTTACAAACGTAAAGAAGCCACTTTCACTAAAGCTCTCTCTGATGACGCCACCACTAAGTCTTGCGGCAGGCGCTACACCCAACGCATTCTGGTTGTTGAGGGCTTCACCAGAATAGTATTCAGCGTTAAAACTGATATCACCAAAATTCAGCGTGGTGTACACCTTCATCAAGTTAGCATCTTGGTCTTCACCGCCAGCAAAGCCAGGTTCATCTTCAAAGTTAATTGTGGCAAAGTGCCCTGCAAAACCTACAGTATGGCCTGAAAACTTGTAATTAACATCTAGTGCCACGCCCGGCATACGCCCCAACTCGTTCGCATTGATACCGCCTGCTGTCGCGTTACGCCCCTTACCTGTAAGTGCACCAGTAATGGTAAGGGCATCGACTTTATACGTCGCCCCTACTTCCATCGACAAGAAGCCTGAGTTACCTGCACGATAAGCATTACCAATCCAGTTGTAGCTACCGCTTGATTTAATACCTGCCGCAGTTGTCCACTTCTGGCCACCAAAAAACGTTAGGCTATCAGAGTAGTCGTAATACAGTGTTGCGAGTCTTAATCGAGGTTCTTGTGCTTGAATGGCAGTTTGGTTAGTGAATCCATCTTCACCATCAATAAAGTCGAATTCTAGTACACCTCGGATTTTCTCGTGTTTCATGTTAAGTGAAAAACGAGACTGTGCGGCTTGGAAAGACGTAGATTCCGACTCTAAAAATCTGGTTTCTTGGTCAGTTGCAGGTGCGCCGTTAAATATATCGGTGCGAAGGGCATGAGTAGGCGCAACTTGGCTGTAAGCACTACCATAGCTGGCAACCCCTTCGTTTGACGTAACCACTTCAGGCTTGATCATGCCTTTAAAACTAAATTCAAAAGCATCAACTGGCGTGTTGACCAATACCAATGCGCACGACGCAGCAATTCGTTTTAACATGTGACTCTCCCAATTTTATCAACAAAAACAGCTTTGGCTGTTTGAATTATTCTTTAGTGGGAATCTAGAGGTACGAACGACGTAATCTCACCCTCAACCCGCTAACGAAAACTTAACATTTTTTAAACAAGTCAATTGTGAGATAAAAACGAAAAAAATACTCGTGATATATCGTTTGGTGCGACCAAAGTCTTATGATCTTTCGAGGTTTTTCAACGTTTCATAAGACTTTAGCACTATAAAAACGGACGTGATTTGGCATTACTAGCACTTGGATTCGTCAATGCTAGCTAAGCAAAAGATATAACGAAAAGTGGAAGTGCGAAAAACAAACCACCAATGTAGGCAAGCCCATATACTTTTCTTTCTGTCGCTAAAACAGAGAGTTTGTAGGAGTAGGTTAAAGGTATTTGACGTAAAAATGGAATACCGTATATCACCGTGACACCCAGTACATTGTATAGCAAGTGAACCAGTGCAATTTGAAGTGCAAACCCACTGTTTACCCCTACTACTCCAAGGGCAGCAATCAATGCCGTAATACATGTTCCTATATTGGCACCTAGTGTAAATGGGTAGACATCGCGCGCCTTTAAAATACCACTGCCAACGAGCGGTACCATTAAAGAAGTCGTGGTTGAAGAGGACTGAACCAATACAGTCATAATGGCGCCAGACGTTATACCTGATAAAGGTCCTTTACCTATGCTTTTATGAAGAAGCTCCTTTGCTTTGCCAACCATTAAGGTCTTCATGATCTTTCCCATGTAGGTGATAGACAGCATGATCAACGCTATACCTATAACAATTTTAGCCACACCTGGATAAATAGACGGCAAAAACTGAAGGGACTGTGTCGCGAATTCAGTGACGGGTTGCGTTGCTGCTTTAATAGGGTTTACACCATTAAGCCCCAGTGCGTCCCCTGTATGCAGCAAGGCCACTAGTTGTCCGCTTAAGTACTCTAAGATACCGAATGCCATTTCAAGTGGGAGAAAAATAAGTACCGAAAGTACGTTAAAAAAGTCATGTATTGTTGCCGCGTTAAACGCCCGCTGGAATTCATCTTTACGCGCCACGTGGCCTAAACTGACTAGCGTATTAGTAATGCTAGTGCCGATGTTAGCCCCCATCATCATGGGCACTGCAATAGTAATAGGCAGGCCACCTGCAACCATACCCACGATAATTGAGGTTACGGTACTCGATGACTGAATAAGCGCAGTTGAAACCATACCGATGATCAACCCCATGATTGGGTTCGAGGCAAAGTTGAAAAGTTCCCTAGCGTGATCACCAGTGGCATATTTGAAACCACTTCCAATCATGCTGACAGCAACTAGCATGATATACACCAGGAAAGCGAGCAATAACCAGCGCTGCCAATTGGGATCTTTGTCTATCGCAGTATGCTGCGTGATTTGAGGGTCAAGTGTCGACATAAGTGTTCATTAGCATGAATAAAAACTTATGGTATGACGTTCATATGACACAAAAATGACGAGCCTTGGCTCGCCATTATTTTAAAATGTAGGGGAGTTAGAAACCGAGAGGATGCTCTCGAAATACATCGTGAATTTGCTCAAGGGTTTCTTGAGAAAGTGTAACAGAAAACGCATCAATATTCTCTGCTAATTGTGCGAGTGAGGTCGCACCAATAATTGTTGATGTTACGCCTGGGACTTGTTGACACCATGCCAATGCAAGTTGCGACGGCGTAATATTGGCTTTTTCAGCAATAGCAACATACTTCTTCGTTGCAGCCTGAGCAGGACCTTTATCTCTAAATAGTCCCATACGTTGTGCTAATGTCCACCTAGACCCCTGCGGCCTCGCGCCGTCCTGGTATTTTCCACTCAGCATTCCCGTTGCCAATGGCGACCAGGGTAAATATGCAATATTCTCTAACTCGCACATTTCAATCAAATATGGCCAATCTTTGGCGTGTAACAGACTAAACTCGTTTTGAATAGAAACGGGTTTAGGGATCCCCATCTCTAAGCAGAGTTTAAGGAACGTATGAATTCCCCATGGCGTATCGTCTGATAACCCCCAGTACCTTATTTTTCCGGCATCCAAAGCACTTTTGATGCCGCGTAAAATATCTCTCATCCCTTCAATTTCATTGTCGCGACTAATAAGAGTAGGGTTGGCATTATCTGGCCAGTGCTTACCGAAATGCGGTGTAACGCGATTTGGCCAGTGCAACTGGTAGACATCAACATAATCGGTTTGCAAACGTGCAAGAGAGTCGTCCAATGCGCCTACAACCGCCTCTGCCGTAATAGGGCCACCTTCTCTAACATAACGAAGGCCACTGCCAGCTACTTTTGTCATTAATACAACATCAGCTCTTTTGGCCTTATGCCGTGATATCCAATTGCCGATAATGCGCTCGGTATCACCATAAGTATCCTTGTTTGGAGGAACTGGATACATTTCTGCTGTATCCATAAAGTTCACGCCCTTATCTAGCGCAAAAGCAATCTGCTCATCGGCGTCACGTTGTGTATTTTGAATACCCCATGTCATCGTGCCTAAACAAATATCAGACACGTTCAAGTCGCTAGTTCCTAAGCGATTAAATTTCATTTATGCGTTACCTTATTTCTAGAAATTCCTCGTTAGTACGAGTTGTGACTTTATGTGCTAAGTCACCTTTTTACTGGCTAGTTCAGCTTCAACGCTTGCCAATCTCGCTTCGATATCACGTCGAGACTCTACCATTTCATTTGCCAATTCAGCCAACGATTTAAACTCAGCAAACCCCAATTGTTTCGTATCAATCTTTTGATACTGACGCTTACAGCGATAAAAGAACATCACAAAATTAGCAAAAGCGCGATGAAAAGTCGCAAAACTCTTGATCAAAACCAGAACTAACACGACAGAAGTTAGTGCTGCTATGCTCAAGCTGTAGATACGCACTTGCGCTTCTTGTTGTTCAATAATGGGCTGTAACGCAGTATCTATAAGCTGTAGTTGCGATTCAACATTATGCGCACTTTGCCTGAATTCCCCTCTCAACCCTTCGTTATGTGTCAAGCCAAACGCCGTATACCCATCAACAAGAGCCTGTAACGCATTTCGATACTGGTTTAGCGTTACCAAAGAACTGGGGTTTGCGTTGTTGGCGTTTAGCATTGATAGGCTAAGTGCATCAATCTGTCTAGCGAAACGACTCTCTTGTGTAAGTTGAAAGTTTCGAACCGCGAGTTTTAAAGACGGCAAGAGATCACCGGATTGAATCAAAGAAGGCTGCGAAGATAATGTGTTTTCAAGAGATGAAATCTGGCCTCTTAGGCCGCTATTGGCATTTAGCCCAATGCGATCTTGTAAGGACACGACTTGTTGAAATTTTCGCGTATAGTTGTCTATAGACACAGATAAACTTTCAACATCTTTGATGGGTAGTTGATATTCATCAAACGTTGGTACCAACGAATCTAATCGCTCTGTAAACAATGTAGACTGAGCTGCGAACTTCTCAAAATAGCGCTTATCATGTCGCAATAGAAAGTCTTTCTCATGTCTTCGCATTTGCAGCAAATCTTGCCCCATTCGCAATAGAACATCACGTTGCTGATTTAATACAATAAGACGCTGCGTAAAGTAATGCTGACTGACAACAAGCAGCCCCATCCCTAATACGCAAATGAGCGTCATCAATACAAGACGGGATTTAATAGAATCAAATTTCATGAAAGCCTCCTCTGGCGAGAAACAGGCTGGCACTTTCCACTATGCGTTTACAGCCAACCGTAACCGCACGCTTCAAGTGCTAAAAGCACTGTATTCACTATAAGAGGGAAACATGACATTTTTTATTAAACCTTCGTAGGAACTTTCGTTCTTACAAGGGGAATAACGTTATATCTGCACACCTACATGAAAATTTATTCTTGGTTTAGTCGGTTTTACCGCAACGCAGATTTGATCACCGTAATAATTGTCGGCGTAGTTGCAATGAGTTTGAACGTTTACATTGATATCTGTATTCGCTTGACGTTTATTGGCTGAAGCTAGTTTTTTAAATAATGTGCTCATAACATTCTCCTGTGATGTTGAGCACATTATCATTTATCGAAAAAAACTATTAAATCAAATTAAAGCAATTCAAAAGATTGAACTAATCGATTAACCTTCAAGCCAAGGCCCCGTTATTGCCAACGTTTTGGTGGGCGAGTACACATTGACAAACAACGTACGACCGTCAGGGGAAAAACATGCTCCTGCTAATTCGGTCTGAGCATGCAACTTAGCAAAGTTATACACTTCACCATTAGGCGTCACGCCTCTTAGGTGGTTGTTTACAACGTCGGTGTATTGGTCTTCACATACCAGTAGATGACCATTAGTACACACCGTTAAATTGTCGCCGAAGTTGTATAGGTTTTTATCTTCACTTTCGACAAACAACTGTAGTAAATCTGTCCCTTCTTCAGAAGGAATTAGTCGCATTACTTGGCCTAATTGCTTGTTACCGCCATTAGTACAACAAAAATAAAGTTCCTCGTCTCCCCAATGTATCCCTTCTCCTCGAGCAAAGAGTGCCGCACCTTTTTCGTATCCTTGCACACGCAAATCGTCTTCAGGACTTTCAGGGTTGTCGAGAGTAATCCAATCTACTTCAAACGAAGTGGACAGAGGCATAGTAGGTGCATCCCAATTTCGCGTGTCATATTGGGGTTTACCTTTGACCACTAACGCTTGTAAATCGCCGCCAGCCTGCAAATTCCCATACTCTTTAGGTATGAAGCGATAGAGTAAGCTATCTCCTCTATCTTCTGTTAGATAGACGTAGCCTGTTTTGGGATCAACACACGCAGCTTCGTGATTAAAACGCCCCATGGCCTTCAGCGGCTTTGCTTCAATTAACGAATCCGCGCTTGCAGGAACTTCAAAAATGTAACCATGGTCTTTATTCACCGTACCATTAGGCTTATCGACTGACTCTTCGCACGTCAACCATGTCCCCCATGGCGTTATACCACCTGAGCAATTTCGCACCGTTCCGGTTAAACTCACAAACTCGCGTTCTACTTTTTGAGTGTCGGTGTCGTAAATCAGTGTCGTTGTTCCGCCGGGCAGCGCTGTACCGTTGTCATAACTATCATAAGCTAACGTGTTCACATGTTTTTGTACAGACTCAGGCTGAGACGCCAGATGCTTGGGGTGTAGCTCATGATTTCTTACGAGCGCGACTTTCGTTTTACTTCCCTTAATGGGAAGGCATCCCATACCGTCGGCCCTATCGGGTACATGTAGACCATCACTCATTGGTTGAGCTAAACGAGAAATAACTTTATAGCTGAACCCTTCAGGAAGATCTAAGAGGCCTTTACTATCTGGCACAAGCGCGCCATAAACGTTTGTTGTTTTCATCCCTGAAAGGCTACTGCTTTTCCCAAATGCACTGGCAGCAAGCCCGGTAAAAGCTAATGAACCCACAATAAAGCGACGTCTGGTTATCATGAATACGATCCCTAAAAAAACGAATTGGGTGTAGCATACACCATCTTTGTTACATTATAACAATTTTGAAGCAACCTTATGGCATGTTGGGAAAGTTGCGAAGGTATGGTCCAGCCAATGTGTAACCGGTAAGGGTTTTGAGTAATAATAACCTTGAAATCGCTTGCACCCTTTAGCAACAAGATAGTCTACTTGCGCCGGTGTTTCGACGCCTTCAGCAATACACGTTACATTGAGCGCCTTGGACATTTCGATAATGGCGTCGACAATTTGAGATGCCTTACCACTTTGTGCTTCGCAAATATCATCAACAAAGTACTTATCAATTTTAAGCTCACTTATTGGCAATTCTTTGAGATAAGCCAAACTAGAATACCCGGTACCAAAATCATCTACAGAAAAGCGAAAACCGAAACGAGCAAGTTCGACCATGGTTTGTTTTACCAATGCTATGTCCAACACAAGCGCGGTTTCTGTAAGTTCGAGCATAAGCATTTGCGGCGGTATGGCATACTTTCTCACTTTCGCCAGCAAAGATGTCGAGAAATCAGGCAAAATGATTTGCCGCGCGCTGATGTTTATTGCGATGCTGGCGTCGATACCTTTTTTGATGAACATGCTTAATGCCCTTAAACTTTTCTCTAAAACCACGTTGCCGACGTCGCAAATGGCATGGCTTTCCTCTGCAATAGGGATAAAGTCTGACGGGCTGACCCAACCAAGTTCAGGAGAATGCCAGCGCACCAAAGCTTCAAATGACGTTAGAGTTCCAAATTCATTCACTTGGGGTTGAAGCACAATTGATAGTTCATCGTTTTCGATTGCAGGTTTAAGCTTATCTTTAATCGCCACATAACGATCGAACTCTTCAATACCATCACCAGATATGTGGCATACACCGAAAGGCGCTGACGCCTTTGCTCGTTTAACCGCCAATTCTAGTACACCAATGACGCGCTCGAAATTTTGCGACTGTGGGTCGAATACAGCACTGCCCAGTGACGCACTTAAAGGCCACCGCACGCCTTCAAGCTCAATTTCAAAGTGACGTGGATTCAACAGTGCATTTTCAATAAGCGCTGGCTCAAAATAATGTAGATCTTGCTTTTTAAACGTTCTTTTTGACAGCACAATAAAACTATCACTGGTAAATTTATACAGCTCGTAGTCATGACCGATGGTAAAAAGGAGCTTCTCTGCAATGACTTGAAGTGCTTTATTGCCATTAGAGTAACCCAAACGCGTATTAATCTGTGCCATGTTGTCCATATCCAGTAATAACGCATGCACGTATTCATTTCGCATCGCCGCACGCAACAATAAGTCTTGAAACTCTTTTTGGAACCACTGACTGTTTCTTAAATGTGTAACTGAGTCTGTATAAGCGAGATTGTAAATAGTATCTTGTGCTTCAAGGCGTTCACTTATGTCTCTAATCACTCCGACATAGCGCTTCTCACCCATGTCGAAGCTTTCTGAAAGAGACTGCTCCATTTGAAATACCGAGCCGTCTTTTCGTATAGCTGGAAGCTGGCGCCCTACTCCCATTATTTTTGCGTTACCGGTTTTCTCATAGTGCACCATATATTTCTTATGATTTGTCGCATAGGGTTCTGGCATCAAGATTTCCACGGGTTGTGAGACAAGTTCATCTTGAGAAAATCCAAAAATTCGCGATGCTACTGCATTGCAATGACGTATGATTCCATCCTTATCAATACTGATAACAGCATCATTAATGCTATTGAGTATGTTCTGGATACGCGCCGCTCGCTCATCACTAATAGCTATCGTTTTCTTAAGCTCGGTAATATCTTCAAGTGCACCATAAAGCCGCTTGGGTTTTCTATTGATATCAAGTTCAACTTTACCCGACGTTCTGACCCACTTTTTCTGACCGTCATTATCTATGATTTGAAATTCTTCGTTGTAGGCTTGCCCTTCGTTGAGTAGCAAATAGAAATTACGTTCAATCTGCTTCCGTGAATTTTCGCAATAGAACGACATTGCGCTTTCAGGCGTGATTGGCTCGTCTTTAGTGATTCTATGTATATGGTACGTTTGCTCAGACCAATAGAGTTGGTTTGTCGCGGGGTAGTATTCCCATGCCCCTGTATTTGAAATATCGCTCACTGCTTCGAGCAAAGCTAGTTGATGATGTGTACGCTGCGCAAGATAGTATTTCTGGAAATGTGCCGCAAACAACTTGGCTTGAATGGTAAAAGCATGTAACCATTGTGACACATTGGGCTGTGGCGTGGTAAAAAGTGCCACCAATATGCCAATGTTCTCATCGTTTTCATTGAAAATACCGGCGCCAAGGTATGCTTGTGTAGAAAAGTGCTTAAGCGCTTCGTCTCTCGGAAACTTCTTCT